>CAZAWL010000249.1:0-3414 GCA_964488705.1 uncultured Sphingopyxis sp. | reverse complement strand
AAACTGCATGCCGTCAGCCCGCAGTAACGTCATAGCCCTATTATACTCTGCGGATTGACCCAATATGGTCAACATGCCCCCAGTATCAAGCCCTTCTTGCGCCAATGCGATGTCTATCATCGCGGAAAGCAGCGACGCGCTCACCTGATCGCTGACAGGCAGGTGGTGGAGCGCCTCTGCATGACCGGCGATGGCGGCGGGGTGCCGCAGGAGACCACCGATAATGGCATCCGCCAGCGACGCCCCGATTGTGCCCCCCACGTTGCGCAAAGCCCGCGATGGCGCGCGTTCCGGCTTCGCCCTCTGCCAAGACCCGCCACGGGGCGGATTTGCCGGACCGGTACGGGCGAAAAAGCGCGCATCCAGCCGCTCGCGAAAGGCGTGCCGATAATGGGCGGCGATGTCTCGATCGGCGATGTCGTCGGACCAGCCCATCAGCGTGGCACGCACTGCCGCCCGATCCTCCGGCGTGTCGCTGGTCTGGCGTGCGAGCGCCGCCTGCCACAACAGGTCGACGAGCGGCGTCGCGTCGGCGCAGAGCCGGTCGAACGCCTCTCTGCCCCCGTCACGCACCACATCGTCGGGGTCTTTGCCCGAGGGGAGGGCGACAAAGCCAAGGCTGAAGCCTGGCCGTAACAGCGGCAGCGCACGCAACGCCGCACGCAGCGCGGCACGTTGTCCGGCCGCGTCGCCATCAAAGGCGAGCAACGGCACTGGCGCATGGCGCCACGCCAGTTCTATCTGCGCTTCGGTGAGTGCGGTCCCCAGCGGCGCGACGGCTTCGCCCACCCCCACCTGCGCGAGAGCGATGACGTCCATATAGCCTTCGACCAGGATCAGCCGCTCGGCGCGGCGCGCCGCCGCCGCTGCCCGGTCGAGGTTGAACAGCACGCGGCCCTTGTCGAACAGCGGCGTGTCCGGGGAATTGAGATATTTCGGTTCGCCGTCGCCCAGCGTGCGCCCGCCAAAGGCTATCACGCGGCCACGGACGTCACGAATCGGGATCATCAACCGGCCCCGGAACCGGTCATAGGGTTCGCGGCGGTCGGCCGGCGCGTCGTCGGGTGGCTGGATCAGCATGCCGGCCTCGATCGCCATGGCATCGCCAAAGGGCGACAGCAGGTCGCGCATCCGGCCCCGCGCATCCGGGGCCAAACCTATGCCAAAGCTGCGGCACAGTTCGGCCGACAAGCCGCGCCGTTGCAGGTAGGATCGCGCCCCTGCGCCCTCGTCGCTGGCCAATCGGTCCTGATACCATGTGGCGGCGGCCTCGGTCACGTCGCGCAGGCTCTTTTGCGCTTCTTGCCGGGCGGCGGCGCGCGGGTCGGGGGCGGGCACGTCCATACCGGCGGCGGCGGCGAGTTCCTTGACGGCGTCCATGAATGGCAGGCCGCGCTGCTCGGTCATCCAGCGGATGGCGTCACCATGCGCGCCGCACCCAAAGCAGTGATAAAAGCCCTTTTCGTCGTTGATCGTGAAACTGGGCGTCTTTTCGTTGTGAAACGGGCAACACGCCTTCCATTCGCGGCCGGCGCGCGTGACCTTGATGCTTTTGCCGATCAGCGTGCTGAGCGCCGTGCGCGCCCGCAGTTCATCCAGCCAGACAGGGGTCAGGGTCATGGCCCTGTTTAGCCTGCCAACGCCGCCTTTACGAGCGTGCTCGCCAGGCCCATGTCGAGCTGGGCAGCGTGGCGTGCTTTCAGCTCGCCCATCACCCGTCCCATGTCCTTCATGCCGCTGGCGTTCAGTTCGGCCTTGATCGCGGCGATGGCGGCGTTTGTCGCGGCCTCGTCCATCTGTTGCGGCAGATATTCCTCTATTACCGCAATTTCGGCGGCCTCTGCGGCGGCTTTTTCGGGACGACCGCCAGCCTCGTACATGCTGATCGATTCGCGCCGCTGCTTGATCATCTTCTGCATCAGTTCGATGATCATGGCGTCATCGTCGGGCGCGCCGCCCTTGGGCCGCAGTTCGATTTCCCGCTCCTTGACGCGTGCAAGGATGAGCCGAATTGTTTGCAGCCGGTCTTTTTCGCCCGCTTTCATCGCCGAAATCTGTGCAGCCTGCAGTTGCTCGCGAATCATCCGCGCCCGTCCCCGTCGATTTGGAAAGCGAACCCTATAGAGCGATAAATTTTTTTTCGCCAGATTGTGCGTTGCAAAATCGGGGCATAACTGTCTGGCCGTTTAACCAGATGATTCTCGGCTTATCGCCGGGACAGGATGCGCCGCATCGTCGGCCGAAACGGAGCCTAGATACATGGCCATTGCCGCAAAATCCGGACCCGGGGCAGGGGCCGCACCAGCTGGCGCGACGGGTGCGTTGGTGCTCGCGGATGGTCAGATCCTGTGGGGGCACGGCTTTGGCGCGACCGGCAGCGGCGTGGGCGAGGTGTGTTTCAACACCGCCATGACCGGCCATCAGGAAATCATGACCGACCCCAGCTATGCGGGGCAGATCATCACCTTTACCTTTCCGCACATCGGCAATGTCGGCACCAATGCGGAGGATGTGGAGGCAGAACGGCCGCGCGCCGTGGGCTGCATCGTGCGCGAACCCGTCACCGGGCCAAGCAATTTTCGCAGCATCGGGCGTTTCGATGATTGGATGTCGGCCAACGGCCTGGTCGGCATCAGCGGCATCGACACCCGCGCGCTGACGCGCCACATTCGTGAAGCGGGCGCACCCAACGCCGTCATCGCCCATGCGCCTGACGGCCGCTTTGACGTCGATGCCCTGTTGGCACAGGCTCGCGGCTGGCCGGGGCTGGAGGGGATGGACCTCGCCAAGGATGTGACCCGCGCCGCGCAGGGGCACTGGCATGGCGGGCCGTGGGCGCTGGGCACCGGCTATGCGAGCGAGGCCGACGACCTCTCCCGCCCCCATGTCGTCGCGATCGACTATGGTGCCAAGCATAATATTTTCCGCAACCTCGTGGCAGCGGGTGCGCGGGTGACCGTTGTCCCTGCCGAAACGTCAGCCGACGCCATCATGGCGCTGGAACCGGCCGGCGTGTTCCTTTCCAACGGGCCGGGCGACCCCGCCGCGACCGGCGCCTATGCCGTGCCGGTCATCCGTGCGCTGATGGATGCGGGCCTGCCGATATTCGGCATTTGCCTGGGCCACCAATTGCTCGCGCTCGCGGTCGGCGCATCGACGCTAAAGATGCATCAGGGCCATCGCGGGGCCAACCACCCGGTGCGGCGCGATGCCGACAGCGTGGTTGAAATCACCAGCATGAACCACGGTTTTGCAGTCGATGCGGCGAGCCTGCCCGACGGCGCGGTGGTGACGCACACGTCGCTGTTTGACGGCTCCAATTGCGGCTTTGAATGGCCGGAAAAGCGCATTTTCAGCGTGCAATACCACCCCGAAGCCTCGCCCGGCCCGCAGGACAGCCTGTACCTGTTCGAG
>CAZAWL010000248.1:0-3415 GCA_964488705.1 uncultured Sphingopyxis sp. | reverse complement strand
TGGCCCGTCCGGTCTGGCCAAGGCTGCGAGCGATTCGAGGGCAGGCGTCGCCGCACCACTGTTGAAAAGCATCTGGCTGGCAAAGATAAGGTCATGGTCGCCTGCCGCCGCCCGCGCCGCCATGCAATCGACCGGCACGCTGTCGAGGGTGGCGGCGCCCGCCTCCACCCACCGCGCCATTTGCCGGCGAAAGCTGTGAAATTCGCCATCGGTGGCGAGGACACGCACAGGCTTGGCCTCGATCGACGCGAAAATGCGCACGATGAAATCATGCGTGTTCCCTGAAAAACTGATGGTGTCGGGCGTGGGTAGCCCCAATTCGCTCGCCACATGGGCCTGGGCGGCGGGGTAAAGTTCACCCATCACCTTACCCCATTTATGGTCGGCCAGCGTCGCCGCGTCTACCCATGCCTGTACCTGTGCATCGTGGCTGACGTCGGGCCATAGATGGTGGCTGTGCGCCGCAAAGTGCAACCGCCCCGGTGCAGCGGCGATGGCGCGGCTGAACAGCGGCTTAAAGCTCATAACGCTGTCCGCAACGACCACAGTTCGGGAAAGGCGCGCTTGGCCAGCGTCGTGTGGAGGTAGGACGCGCCGGCGGTGCCGCCGGTGCCGCGCTTGCCGCCGATGATCCGTTCCACCGTAATCACATGTTTGTGCCGCCATGTCGCCATGGCGTCGTCGATGTCGACCAGCTTTTCGGCGAGCTGATACAGGTCCCAATAGGTTTCCGGCTGGCGATAAATGGTCAGGAAAGCGGCTTCGACCGACGCGTCGGCGACATAGGGCTGGCTGGTATCGCGGTTGAGCACCGCAGCGTCGATGGCGAGGCCCGCACGCGCGGCCGCTGCAATCGCTTCGTCCCAGATGCTGCGGCGGGCGAGCGCCGCCTGCATTGCCGCGCGGGCATCGGGCCTGTCCTCCTGAAATTTGAGGAACGCTGCGTCCTTCAAGCCCAACAGATATTCAACCGTCCGGAACTGGTCCGACTGGAACCCGCTGCTCGGCCCGAGGACGTGGCGGAACCGCGAATAGTCGGACGGTGTCATCGTCGATAATATGTCCCAGCTCAGCGTCATGACGGCTTGGATGCGGCTGACGCGGGCGAGCGATTTATAGGCCGGGACCAGCGCGTCGCTCGCGACCTGGTCTATGGCCAGACCCAGCTCGCATATCATCTGTTTCAGCCACAGCTCCTTTGTCTGGTGGATGATGATGAACAGCAGCTCGTCGTCCTCGTCCGAACGCGGCTGTTGCATGTCGAGCAACCCGTCCAGCATCAGGTATCGGGCGTAGGTCATGGTATCGGACATGCGATAAAGCCTATCGTTTCTGTCGCGCATTGGCCAGTGGTGGCCGGTTGCAATGCGCGCTTGCCTTTTGCCGGGCGCGATATAATTTTTCGCCATTCAGCAACATTGTGATGTTTAGGGAGAATCGCATGCGTATCGTCCAATTGTTAGGCACTAGCGCGGTGGCCGTTGTCGCCGGCCTGCTCGGCGCCACTCCGGCCCAGGCCGACGAAGGCATGTGGACGTTCGATGCCTTTCCTGCGGAGCGGATGCGCAGCGCGCATGGCTGGGCACCCGACCAGGCATGGCTCGACCATGTCCGCCTGTCCGCCGTCCGGATTAACGGTTGTTCGGCCAGCTTTGTGTCGGGTGAGGGACTGATCCTCACCAACCATCACTGCGTCGTATCCTGCCTGCAAAATCTGTCGACGGCGGAAAACGACCTGGTCGCGAACGGCTTTGTCGCCGGCGCGCGGACCGAGGAGCGGGTCTGCCCCGGCCAACAGGCGGAGGTTGTCACCGCAATTGCCGATGTGACCGACCGGATTCGTGCCGCCATCGGTTCGGCCACGGGTGAGGCGCTGGTCCGCGCGCGCGACGCCGAAATCACGCGGATCGAAGCGGCGGCGGGCGGGGACCCGAAAACCCGGCTGCAGGTCGTGACGCTGTTCGGCGGCGGCCAGTACAAGCTCTATACCTATCGGCGCTATACCGATGTCCGCATCGCCTGGGCGCCGGAATTTCAGGCGGCATTTTTCGGCGGTGATCCCGACAATTTCAATTTCCCGCGCTATGCGCTCGATAGCGCGTTCCTGCGCGCCTACGAAGATGGCGTACCGGTCGCGTCCACCCACCATTTGCGGTGGAACCCCCGCGCACCGGCGGCGGGTGAACTGACCTTTGTCGCGGGCAATCCCGGTTCGACGTCGCGGCTGCTGACCGACGCACAGCGGGATTTCCAGCGTGAACAGCGGCTACCGCTGATCCTGATTACATTGTCCGAATTTCGCGGGCGGATCATCGGTGCATCGGCGGGCAATGCCGACCGCACGCGCGAGGCGGCCGATACGCTGTTCGGTATCGAAAACAGCTTTAAGGCATTGTCCGGCCAGTTCCGGTCGCTCAACGATGCAGAGTTTACCGGTGCGATGACCCGTGCGGAGCAGGATTTGCGCGCCCGCGTTGCCGGCGATGCGTCGATCGGTGACCCGTGGTCAGAGGTGAGCGCCGCGACCGATGCGCGCAGCAATATCTATCTGGAAAGCAATTTTGTCGGCGGCGGCGGCGGATTTTCCGACCTGTATGCCTATGCCCGCACGCTCGTGCGCGCAGCGGCCGAACGCGCCAAACCGAATACGGACCGCCTGCCCGAATATTCCGACGCGGCGCTGCCGCGGGTCGAACGGCAAGTGCTGGGCGATGTCCCGACCTATCCGTGGCTGGAGGAACTGGGCCTCGCATTCTGGCTGTCGAAAACGCGCGAATATCTGACCGCCGACAGTCCGGACGTGCGGCTGTTGCTCGGCAATGAATCGCCAGAGGCGCTTGCCGCGCGGCTCATCGCGGGGACCCGGCTCGCCGATGTCGCCTATCGCCGCCAATTGTGGGAGGGCGGGGCCGCCGCGATTGCCGCGTCGGACGATCCGCTGATCCGCTTTGTCGCGGCGCATGACGCGCGCGCCCGTGCCCTGCGCGCGCAGGTGGAGGCGGTGTATGACGGTCCCGTGACCGCAGCGCAGACCCGCCTTGCCAATGCGCGCTTTGCCGCCTTTGGTGCGGACAATTACCCCGACGCGACGTTCACGCTGCGCCTGTCCTATGGCACCGCGCAGGGGTGGAATGAACGCGGCCGGGATGTCCCGTTCATGACGACGATGGGCGGCACTTTTGACCGGGCGACGGGGCAGACGCCTTTCGACCTCGCCCCGGCCTATGCCGCCAACCGCGATCGGATCAACGCTGCCACTGCCTATAATTTCGTAACCACCAACGACATTATCGGCGGCAATTCAGGTTCGCCGGTGATCGATCGCGACGGCAGCGTGATCGGCGCGGCGTTTGACGGCAATATTCACAGCCTGGGCGGCAATTTCGGCTATGACGGCCGGGTCAACCGCACCGTT
>CAZAWL010000247.1:0-3439 GCA_964488705.1 uncultured Sphingopyxis sp. | reverse complement strand
ATGAAACAGGCCGAAACGGTCATCATCGTCCCCGGATACGGCATGGCCGTCGCCCAGGCACAGCATGCGCTTCGCGAAATGGCGGACCTGCTCAAGGCCGAAGGGGTCAGCGTCAAATATGCGATCCACCCGGTGGCGGGCCGGATGCCTGGGCATATGAACGTCCTTCTCGCCGAAGCGAGCGTGCCCTATGACGAGGTGTTCGAGCTGGAGGATATCAACGGCGAATTCGCACAGGCCGACGTCGCGTTCATCATCGGCGCGAACGACGTCGTCAATCCGGCGGCCAAGACGGACAAGACGTCGCCCATCTATGGCATGCCTGTGTTTGATGTCGACAAGGCCAAGACGGTGTTTTTCATCAAACGCAGAATGGGCGGTGTCGGCTATGCCGGCGTCGACAACGACGTATTCTATATGGACCAGACGATGATGCTGCTCGCCGACGCGAAAAAGATGGTAGACGACATCGTCAAGGCGTTGGGGCATTGATGTTGATGCCGCGCTGACGCACGGCCAGTCACCACCCACCCCGCCTCCCCACCCGGCCACCATAGCCTGATGGTATCATTGGTGGCCGGGTGGGGAGGCGGGGCGGGTGGTTCGTGCTGAGACAGGAGAAGATATGCGAAAGCTGGGGTTGATCGGTGGTATGAGCTGGGCCGCGACCGAGCGCTATTACCGGATCATCAACGCGGAGGTTCAGCGTCGCGCCGGTTCGGCCTGCTCTGCGCCGCTGCTGATCGAAAGCCTCAATTTCTGTGACCTGATGCGGCTGACCAGTGACGATCAATGGGCCGGTGCAGCAGCGATCTTGTCGGAATCGGCGCGCCGGCTGGAACAGGCTGGGGCGACCGCAATCCTCATCTGCGCCAATTCTATGTACAAAGTGGCCGACACGGTTCAGGCGTCGGTGACGGTGCCGGTCATCAGCATCATCGACCCGGTGGGGCGGGCGATGCAGGCTGCCGGGGTCAAGACCGCGGCGCTGCTCGGCACGCGCAATGTCATGGCCGAAAGTTGGTATCGCCAACGTATTGTCAGCCATGGCGTCAGCCTGTTCCCGGCGGAGGAAGAGGCGGTGTCGATGGTCGATCGCATCATTTACGACGAATTGATGCGCGGTGTCGTCGAACCGGCGTCGGAGCGCGAACTGCGCACGCTCATCACCAAATGGGACCAGCGCGATGTTGATGCGGTCGCGCTCGCCAGCACCGAATTGTCGATGCTGGTCAACGTCGAATCCAACGTCGTGCCGATTTTCGATTCGACCACGCTGCACGCGATGGAAGGGGTTGCGTGGATTTTGGGCGATACGCCCTGATCACCCAATCAGGCCGGGGCCGCGCCCGCCCATTCGTCCACCGGCATCAGGAACAGGTCACTGTCCTGCGTCTTTGCGCCCGCCGCTGTCAGCATGGCGTGGATTTGCCCGCGATGGTGCGTCTGGTGATTGAAGATATGTGGGATGACAACCGCGAGCGGCGCGGCCACGTCGCGGCCCATCACACCGCTGTACCAGTTGAGGGTGCCGGCGACCGGCCCCTCGGCAAAGCCGTCCGCCCACGCCAATATCGTTGCGTCCATCGCGCGGCGCTGTGCCGCCAGATCATCCCAGTCGCCGACAAAGTTGCCACTGTCGGCGAGCGCAATGTCCGGCGGTGCACATTGGTCAAAGCGCGACAGCCAGATGCGGTCCGCCCATAAAAGATGCGCACATGTGCGGTGGATGGAGCCGAAAAAGGCGCCGCGCGCGTGACGCCGCGCCGCATCATCGAGCGTGGCGGCGGCGGCATAGGCGGCGCGGTTCTGCCACCGGTTATAGCGCGCCATCATCCGGACGAATTGGTGGTCGATCATGCCAGGCCCTATGACCCGCGCGTCCACACCACCGTGCGACAGAATATGGCGACACAGCCGCGCAGATTCAGCCGGCTTCCCTGCGTCGTGACCGTCGCGTTGAAGTTGCGCCCCTCCTCCGGGCTATAGCCGCGTCCGGTCCAGCTGTCGCCGTCGCGGGTAAGGTTGCTGAGCACCTGCACTCCCAAAAGTGGTCGGCTGCGCAGCGACCGGTCGGGATTGTTGGTGTCGCGCGCCCCGCCGGCGGGTTCGGGCACCAGAAAACGGCTGATCCGCCCGCACAACGCGGCGCTGCCCGCAGAGCAGGGCGCGACGGTGATGATCGCCTTACCATCGTCGGTGCGCCAGCGCCCCTGAACGCCGCCGTTTTGCGCCACGGCAGTGCCGGTGATGGCGAGCGCGGCGGTGGTAACGGCGAGGGCAGCTATTCGATCCATGTTTCCTCCTGACATGCCTGGGCACGATGTGCGTCAAGGCACTTGGCAACGACCCCCGTCCACGCCACTATGGCAACGGGAGATCGAAAAATGAAGCACGCATTTTTGCTGATGACATCGGCGCTGTTGGCCAGCACGGCCGTTCATGCCCGGACCATAGAAGTGGCTGCGGGGCCAGAGGCGCAAACCCGCCTGCAGGAAGCATTGATCGTCGCCGAACCAGGTGATGTGGTGCAAATCGGCCCGGGTACGTTCGACCTGACCGATGGGCTGAGCCTCGACGTGGACGGCGTCACCGTGCGCGGCAGCGGTGCTGAACAGACCATCCTCAATTTCGCGGGGCAGCTCGGCGCGGGCGAAGGGCTGCTGGTGAGCGGTGACAATGTGGTGCTGCGCGACTTTACCGTTCGCGACACGCGCGGCGATGGCATCAAATCGAAACAGGCGCACAATATCGTCTATCTGTCGCTCCGGGTCGAATGGAGCGGGGAGCCGCGCGCGACCAACGGGGCCTATGGCATCTACCCGGTCGAAAGTGACAATGTGCTGGTCGATGGCGTCGTGGTGCGCGGGGCGTCGGACGCGGGCATCTATGTCGGCCAGTCGCGCAACATCATCGTGCGCGACAGCGTGGCGGTGGAAAATGTTGCGGGCATAGAGATTGAAAACAGTTTCAACGCCGACGTGCACGACAATGTCGTCACCGGCAACACTGGCGGCATCCTGGTGTTCGACCTGCCGGGGCTGCCGCAGCAGGGCGGGCATAATGTCCGTGTGTTCGACAATATCATCGTCAACAATATGACGGCGAATTTCGCACCGGCTGGCAATATCGTGGCCAGCGTGCCGGCGGGGTCGGGCGTCATCATCATGGCCAATCGTGATGTCGAAGTGTTCGACAATGTGTTCGAAGGCAATGGCACGTCCAACGTGATGATCACCGGTTATCGATATGGCCCGGCGAGCGAGGGGTATAACCCGCTGCCGGTGCGCATCCGCATTTTCGACAATGTCCATGGCCGCACCGGTTTTCAGCCAGCACTGCCGGGCGGCGCGGCGATGGCTGCGGCCTTTGGCGGCAGCCTCCCGCCCATATTGTGGGACGGGGCCGGCAGCGACATTGTCGCGGCGGATAATGTTGC
>CAZAWL010000246.1:0-3439 GCA_964488705.1 uncultured Sphingopyxis sp. | reverse complement strand
TAGGGCAAGCTCCATCCCGTCCAAGAACCGACAGGTCCCCCCGTCCAAATCGCAGCCAACGGATTCCACGCAAAACCGGTAAACACCCAGCTGCGCAGCCACTCGGTGATGATCCACAGCGCGGCGAATGTGAAGATGAGGGTTAGGCGCTGAGCCCCCCTCCCCTTCAGGGCGTCCAGAGGCGCGTGACTCTGAACGCGGGCCGGGGGTGGGGCGGTTTCGACAGAGGCTGCGCTCTCGGCATCTCCCCACCCCAACTCCGCCCCCGACGGCGAGGGGATCAGCGATCTCGCAACCCACCACGCCCCTGCGCTAGCCAAAGCGGGATACACCGCAAGATAGAGCGACAGCAAAACCACCGCGACCCAGCCCAGCCACGCCGGCATCGCGGCCTGATAGGTAAAGGCCGTCGCAATCCAGTTCAGCCCGACCGCGAAATGGCCAACGCCCCACAACCAGCCGATGACAAAGGCGCGCCGCGTCGTCGGTGCTCCGTCGATCAGCCAGAGCAGCAGCGCCAGCGCGAGCAGGGTCAGCGGCCATAGCCCCAATGGCGCAAAGCCCGTCGCGCTGACCCCGCCTGCGACCAGCGCAACCGGGGCGGGATAGCGGTTGAAGAACAGGGTCAGGCGTTCGAACATCGCACGGCGACATAGCCGAACCCGCCGCACTGCGCTATGGCCCGGTTGTCATGAGCCTGCGCCCCTTTCACCTCGCCATACCCGTCGACGACCTCCCCGCCGCGCGCGCTTTTTACCGCGACGTGTTGGGTTGCGCAGAGGGACGATCGAGTGACGCTTGGGTCGATTTCGACCTGATGGGGCATCAACTCGTCATCCACCGGGTCGCGGGCCATCGCGGCGTCGCAGCTGGCCACAACAGCGTCGATGGCCATGACGTTCCGGTGCCGCATTTCGGGATCGTGCTGACGCCCGCGCAATTTGCCGAGCTCGCGCGCCGCATGGCCGACGCGCGCGCGCGCTTCATTCACCCGCCGATGACGCGCTTTGCCGGCGAACCGGGTGAACAATCGACGATGTTCTTTGCTGACCCGGCCGGCAATGCGCTCGAATTCAAGGCCTTTGCCGACGACGCAATGCTGTTTGCGACATGACGGACGTCACCGCGTGACGGCATCCAGTTGTTCCATCGTACGAATGCCCGAACAGGCGTCGCCCGCCTCGCTGCCGCCACCCGCCAACAGCGAAAAGGCAACAAAGCCGCCAACCACGGCAATCAGAAAAGCGGCGCTGACCCAGGCCAGATATTTGTCGATGAACGCCTTGATCGGCGCACCGAACCAGTAAAACAACCCACCGACCAGCATGAACTGGAATGCGCGGCTGGCGATGCTGGCCAGCACGAACGTCACCAGATCCATATGGATGAAACCCGCCGTCAGTGTCAGCAGCTTGAACGGGATCGGCGTCGCCCCTTTGATGAGGATGATTTCCGCACCATATTCGCGCAGGTAACAGGCTGCCGCCGGAAAACTGTCCGCCAGCCCCAGCGCCGCCAACATCGCCGCGCCGATCGCTTCATAGGCGAAATAGCCGATGCCATAGCCGAACAGTCCGCCCAGCACCGATGCGAGCGTGCAGATGACACCATAACGCAACGCGCGTTCCGGCCGCGCGAGGCACATCAGCCCCAGTAACGGGTGCGGCGGGATCGGGAAAAAACTGCTCTCCACAAAGGAAAAGACAAACAGCCAGCGTTCGGCGTGCGGGTGGCCGGCATAGGCCATCATCCAGTCATAGAGGCGTTTCAGCATCGGGTGGCGATAGCGCAGCATCATCGTGCCTGTCGAAGGCTTTTCGCTGCCCCCGTTCCCGGGGCGGCGGTACGCGTCAGCGCTTGCAGCGCTGGCGCGCAAATGGTATGTTGTAACATCCGGTCATGTGGCACGGATGGCCGCGCCTGCCGGATGAGGAGGAGGGACAGTCATGGCCATGACAATGGCGGCACGCAAAACCAGCGCGCATCTGACCGACAGCCATATGGGCGGCATCAACACCACACCGCTGATCGACATCATGCTGGTGCTGCTGGTGATGTTCATCATCACCATCCCCATTCAGACGCACAAAGTCGGCGTCGATCTGCCGACTCATGGACCCGAACGGGGGGAGATACGCGACATCAACACCATCGCCATCACGCGGGCAGGCTCCGTCCTGTGGAACGGCGCGCCGGTCAATTATGCAACGCTACAGAGCAACCTTGCCACCGCAGCAGCCATGTCTCCGAACCCGGAACTACGCTTTGAACCGGACTCCGATGCGCGGTTTGTCGTCGTCGATTCAGTCATCGCGATGATCCGCCGCTCGGGCGCGGATACGATGGGCTTTATCGGCAATGACCGGTACGCGAACATTTTCTGAACCGCGCAACCGCGCATGCAAAAGGGCCCGGAGTCGCCCCCGGGCCCTTTCGTTTTGGACGGTGTGAAGCTGCTATTCGCGGCTGCCGAACAGGTTGAGGAGGAACATGAACATGTTCACAAAGTCGAGATACAGGTTCAGTGCACCCATGATCACCGCCTTGCCGACAAAGTCGGTACCGGCGACTTCATAATAATAATTTTTGATCATCTGGGTGTCATAGGCGGTGAGGCCGGCAAAGATCAGAACGCCAATCGCGCTGATGGCCATCCCCATCGCCCCCGACTGAAAGATGAAGACGTTGAGCAGCATCGCGACGATCAGCCCGACCAGCCCCATAATCAGGAACGTGCCCATACCCGACAGGTTGCGCTTGGTCGTATAACCGAACAGGCTGAGGCCGGCAAAGGCGCCCGATGCGGCGAAAAATGCGGTGGCAACCGATTCGCCGGTATAACGCAGGAAAATGGTCGACATCGACAGGCCCATGGCGACGGCAAAGGCCCAGAACAGCGCCTGTGCAGCCGGGGTCGACAGCCGGTTGATGCCAAAGCTCATCACCAGGACAAAGCCGAGCGGCGCGAGCTTGATGATCCAGGCCAGAATGCCGCCGGACAGGATATATTGCGCGGCCAGTGAATCGGCGCCGCCCTGCGCAAACAGCATCGCGACGATGCCGCTGAGCAGCACGCCGGAACCCATATAATTGTAAACCTTGAGCATGTGCGAGCGCAGGCCCGCATCGATCGCTTCGGGCGTTGCAATCGTGCCCGTTGAATAGGCCGTGGCAGGACCACGCGGGTCAGACCAGTTCGCCATGAGTGTCTCTCCATCGGTTTGGGCACCACCATAGGTGCCGTCACAAGGCCCAATATCGGCGCTGATCGCGCAAAATACAAGGGCAACTCTACCGCCCACACCGGGCGCTTGCCGACGAAGCCGGGCTGAGTCATGGTGGCCGCGTGCCGCGCCTGTTCATCGCCATCAAGCCGCCCGATCCACTGATCGACCAGTTGCTCGACACGATGGGCGATGTGGCCGGGGCGCGCTGGCAG
>CAZAWL010000245.1:0-3454 GCA_964488705.1 uncultured Sphingopyxis sp. | reverse complement strand
GCCGCTGGCCAGCATGGCGCTGGCACGGTTGCGCGATTTCCGGAGCGCAACGGGGGGGCAGGTGCCGCTGATTGCGGCCGGCGGCATTGCCAGCGGTGATGATGTGTGGGTGCGATTGCAAGCGGGCGCCTCGCTGGTTCAGCTCTACAGCGCGCTGGTTTACGAAGGCCCATGGCTGGCCGCGCGCATCGTCGCGCAGTTGCGGCGGCGGATGGCGCGAGAGGGCGTGTCGCAGCTCGCCGACATCATCGATGCGGGTTAGCCACCGACCTTTGCATTGACCCCATCTTCCCTTTGGCTAGGGTGTCGCCATGTCCAGACAGAAATTGAGCCGCATCGCGCGCTACATCTTCACGCTTTCGGTGGTGGCGGTCATGCCGCCAGCCTATGCGCAGGAAAACACAGCCCCCGCCGTCGTCAACAGGGCTGCGACGGGTCCCCAGAATCTGTCTGGCGATGCGCTCGTATCCTCCGCCGACATACGCGCGAGCGAGGCGGGGCGTGAAATGCTGGAGGCGGGCGGCAGTGCTGCCGATGCCGCGATGGCAACGATGCTGGCCCTGACCGTCGTCGAACCGCAATCGAGCGGCATCGGCGGTGGCGGTTTCTTTGTCTATCACGATGCCGCGTCGGGTGAGACGGTGACGATCGACGGCCGCGAAGAAGCACCTGCGGCGGCGCGCCCGGATCGATTTTTGGATGCGAACGGGCAACCGCTGGGTATGCGCGACGCTGTGCCCGGTGGCCGGTCGGTTGGCGTGCCTGGCAATATCCGCCTCGCCGCCGAAGTGCATCGCCGCTTTGGCCGGGTGCCATGGGCGCGCCTGTTTGACCCCGCCATCCGGCTGGCCGAAGGCGGCTTTACCGTCAGCCCCTGGCTTGCGGCGACGCTGGCCGGGGCGGACCGGCGCTGGACCGACTTCCCCGCGACGCGCGACCAGTTTTTCATCGACGGGCGCCCTGCGCGGCTGGGCGAGACATTGGTCAATCCGGCACTGGCGACGACGTTGCGCGATATCGCGGCCAATGGTCCTGACGCATTTTATACCGGCGCCACCGCGCGCGCGATTGTCGATGCGGTGCGGTCGACACCACGCAATCCTGGCGACATGACGATGGCGGACCTCGCCGCCTATCAGGCGGAGACGCGGGATCCGGTGTGCGTCATGTACCGCGTCTACCGCATCTGTGGCATGGGGCCGCCGTCGTCGGGAGCGACCACCGTCTTTGCAATTCTGGGCATGATCGAAGCGTTCGACATGCGCGCCATGGGCCCAAATAACGCGATGAGCTGGCACGTGCTGGGTGAAGCGATGCGCTTGGCTTATGCCGACCGCGACGCCTTTATCGGCGACCCCGCCTTTGTCGACGTGCCGGTTTCGGGCCTGCTCGATCGGCGCTATCTGGCCGAACGTTCGCGGCTGATCTCGCCATTCCATGTGGCCGACAGCTATGTTGCGGGGACCCCGCCAGGTGCCGCGCCGCGCACGCCCCACCCGTCGGGCGAAGTGCCATCGACCAGCCATTTTGTCGCGGTCGACCGCAGCGGCAACGTCGCGTCGATGACGTCGACGGTGGAGGGGATTTTCGGCAGCCAGCTTGTCGCCGCCGGCATGGTGCTGAATAATGAACTGACCGATTTCAGCCTCGCGCCCGAACGCGACGGCGCACCGGTCGCCAACCGGGTCGAACCGGGCAAACGGCCACGATCATCAATGTCTCCGACCATCGTCTATGACGCGGCTGGGCGCCCTATCTTGGCGGTAGGCTCCGCCGGTGGTCCACGCATCATCATGCATGTCGTCAAGACGCTGATCGGGGTGCTGGACTTTGGCCTGACCGTCGATCAGGCGATCGCGCTGCCCAACCTCTATATGGCAGGGGACGGCAACATCCTCGAAAATACGGCGCTCGGCACCGACCTGATGCCGCGGCTGGCGGCGTTTGGGCGCCCGATCATCGTGTCCGAACTCGGTTCGAAACTGAACGCTGCGCAGCGCAACGCTGACGGGTCGGGCTGGACCGGGGCGGCAGACCCGCGCAGCGTCGGGGCGGTTGCGGTGGAGGTCGTCGTGCCCGAAGTGATAACCAACGACCAATAAGCAAGATATCTCGACCAGCGAAACAAGCGGCGGGGAGGGCAGAGAGAATGGCCAGACAAAAACGGCAGTATGACGGGTTTCCCAACCTGATCACCATGTTCTACGCCCGCGTGGCGGAGGGCGGCGACAAGCCGTTTCTGGGCCGCAAGCAGGACCGCGTTTGGGTTACGCAAAGCTGGAACGAGGTGGGGGCACAAGTGGCCGCGCTGGCCGAATCGCTGCGCGGTCTTGGCCTCGACGATGGTGACCGTGTCGTCATCATTTCCGAAAATCGCCCGGAATGGCTGATTGCCGACATGGGCATCATGGCGGCCGGCTGTGTGTCCGTGCCGACCTATACGACCAACACGGAACGGGACCATCAGCACATCCTCGACAATAGCGGCGCGCGCGCCATCATCGTGTCGACCGCCAAACATGCCCGCACCGTGATCCCCGCCGCATTGCGGTCCGACGTGCGTTTCATCATCGTGATGGAGGAATTCAAGGTCGCGCAGCAAAGCGACGTGCGCATTCTCGATTGGGCCTCGCTCGTGGCCAATGGTGCGGACAAGGTAGAGGCGGTGATGGCGCGCGCAGCGACTGTGCGTCGTTCAGACCTCGCCTGTCTCATCTATACGTCGGGCACGGGCGGCGCACCGCGCGGAGTGCGGCAGCATCATGGCGCCATCCTGCACAATGTCGAAGGTGCCGCCGCCATCCTCGATGAGGATTTCGGGCTCGACGACGACCTGTTCCTCTCCTTTCTGCCGCTCAGTCATGCCTATGAGCATACCGGCGGGCAATTTCTGCCGATCGGCGCAGGCGCGCAGATTTACTACGCCGAAAGCCTCGAAAAACTGGTGTCGAATATCGAGGAAGTGCGCCCGACAGTCATGGTCGTGGTCCCTCGGCTGTTCGAAGTCATCCGTGCCCGCATGCTCAAGGCCGTCGAAAAACAGGGCAAGGCGGCCAATTTCCTTTTGCGCCAAGCCTTGCGCGTCGGACAAAAGGATTATGACGGCAATCTGCGCCTGTGGCATCGGCCGAGCAATTTCATGGTCGAAAAGCTGTTCCGGCCAAAGATCAAACCGCGTTTCGGCGGACGGCTCAAGGCGATGGTATCGGGTGGCGCGCCGCTCAACCCGGAAATCGGCGTATTCTTCCACTCGCTCGGCCTCACCATGCTGCAAGGCTATGGCCAGACCGAGGCCGGGCCGGTGATCAGCTGCAACCGCCCCAGGGTGGGCCTCAAGATGGACACTGTCGGCCCGCCGCTCAGAGGTGTCGAGGTGCGGATTGCCGAGGATGGCGAAATTCTCGTGCGCGGCGAGCTCGTCATGCACGGCTACTGGCGCAACGAGGCGGAGACC
>CAZAWL010000244.1:0-3464 GCA_964488705.1 uncultured Sphingopyxis sp. | reverse complement strand
GGGCTAGCGGAGGCAGTTGGGGGGGCTGCGAGGGTCCGACCCCGCCGTCCCCTTCCTATTCCTCCCCCACGCGCCGACCATAGGCCAGACTTGGCCGTCGAAAGGCGCCGCGCGCCAGCTCATAGGCGTGACCCGCGCTGAGCACGCGGGCATCGTCCCATGCTGTACCGATGAACGACAGGCCGATGGGCAGGCCGTGGATCAGCCCCATCGGCACGGTCAAATGCGGGTAGCCGGCAACGGCCGGTAACTGGCTCGCGCTTGGCCCGACGAAGCGGTCGCCATTGACCAGGTCGATAGCCCAGGCCGGGCCATTGGTGACGCCGAGGAGGAGATCGACATTGTGTTCGCGCCGCAACCGGTCGATCCCCTCCGGCCCGGCCAGCCGTCGCCCGGTTTCAAGCGCGCTGCGATAGGCCTCGCTGTCGATGCCGCCGGTCGCGCCGGTGGCTTCGGCCTGTTCGAAAATGCTCTGCCCAAACCAGCGCAGCTCGCCATATTCGCTGGTGTTGAATGCGATCAGATCGGCCAGCGTGGCCGGCGTGCGTGGCGTGCGGTTGGGCAGGCCGGCCAGATAGGTGTTCAGTTCGTGCCGGAAATCGGTCAGCAGAACGGTGAATTCGGCCTGGCCGATAGCCTGTCGGTCGATGTCTGTTTCGCCAATTTCCACCAGCTCCGCCCCTTGTACGCGCAGCACCGCCAAGGCGGCGTCGAATAGCGCGGCGATGCGCGGGTCGTCGCCAATCTGCTCGCGCAACACGCCGATGCGCTGCCCGCGCAGCCCGTCGGGGGAGAGCGCGGTGGCATAGTCCACACGGCGGGCATCGGCCTCTGCCGTCGCCGGGTCCAGCGCGTCTGTCCCGGCCATGACCGACAGCAACAGCGCGGCGTCACGCACGCTGCGCGTCATCGGCCCGGCGGTATCCTGATGCGAACTGATGGGGATGATGTGGCGGCGGCTGACCAGACCCAGCGTCGGTTTGAACCCGACAATGCCGTTGGTGCCCGACGGGCAGACGATCGACCCGTCGGTTTCGGTGCCGATGGCGGCGGCGGCAAAGGCGGCGGCGGCGCCCGCGCCGCTGCCGGATGACGAACCACAGGCGGTGCGGTCCGGGCTATAGGGGTTGCGCGTTAGGCCATGGAGCGCGCTCCACCCGCTCGTGGAATCATCATCACGAAAGTTCGCCCATTCGCTGAGGTTGGTGCGCCCGAGGATGATCGCGCCTGCGGCACGCAGCCGCGCCACCAGCGGTGAATCACGCCCCGGATTATTGTCGATCATCGCCAGCGAACCCGCCGTCGTCGGCAGATTGCCCGCGGCCTCGATATTATCCTTGATGAGGACGGGGATGCCGTGCAGCGGCCCGCGTATTTGCCCGGCGGCGCGTTCGGCATCGCGGGCGCGGGCGATGTCCATGGCGTCGCTATAGATTTGGGCGACGGCGTTGATGTGTGGCCCGCGATCATCATAGGCGGCGATCCGTTCAAGGTAGAGCCGGGTGATCGTCTCGCTCGTCGTGGTCCCTGCGGCCAGCGCTGCGGCCAGCGTCGTCAGGTCGTCCTCGCCGAACAGGGCATAGGCAGGCGGCGCGGGTTGCGGCACCGGGACCGGCGGCGGGATGGACTGGGCATGGGCGGTCGCCGGAGCGAAGCATGCGGCGAGGGCCAGGATGAGGGCTAGGGCGAGGCAGGGCGGCAGTCGGATCATGCCGCGCACAATGCCAAAGCTGGCCCCGAAGTAAAGTTCGACGGGCCAGCCCCTTTGACAATCACGGCAAAGCCTGTTCCACTCGCCCGATAACAAGAGGGAGAGCATCGTGGCGGGAATGAACCAGAGTGCTGCTTTGCCGCTGCACGCGGCCAGCAGCAGCCGGTTGATGCTGTGGACGCTGCTCATTGTTTATACGCTCAACTTTCTCGACCGGACGATCGTCAACATCCTCGCCGAACCGATCAAGGGAGAACTGGGGCTAAGCGACACCTTGCTTGGCCTGCTCGCGGGGCCGGCCTTTGCGGTGTTTTACGCGGTGCTGGGCCTGCCCATTGCGCGCTTTGCCGACCGGCCGTCG
Organism: uncultured Sphingopyxis sp.; assembly: GCA_964488705.1. Classification (GTDB taxonomy): domain Bacteria; phylum Pseudomonadota; class Alphaproteobacteria; order Sphingomonadales; family Sphingomonadaceae; genus Sphingopyxis. The sequence continues at coordinate 1,392 of CAZAWL010000244.1, read as the reverse complement.
ACCAATCGGGTGACGTTGATTTCGGTTTCACTCGCCATCTGGTCGGGGATGACCGTGTTGTGCGGTTTTGCCCAGAATTTCTGGCAGCTGCTGCTCGCGCGGATCGGCGTCGGCGTGGGCGAAGCGGGCTGTACGCCGGCGTCACATTCGCTGATCGCCGACAGCGTCGCCCCCGAAAAACGGTCGTCGGCGATCGCATGGTTCGGGCTGGGCGTTCCGGTCGGCAGTCTGTTCGGCCTCATCATCGGCGGCATCGTCAATGACCTTTACGGGTGGCGCATCGCGCTGATGCTGGTTGGTGCGCCGGGGCTTTTGCTCGCCCTGTTACTGCCGGTCATCATCCGCGAGCCGCGCCGTTCGCTGGGCGCGGTGCGTGACGCGGCGGAGGCTGCACCGGCGCAGGCGGCCATGCCCTTTCGCGAGGCGATGGCCGACATCCTGTCGTGCCGTGCCTTTGTCTATGTGTGGATCGCCGCATCGGTGGTGGCATTTCTGGGTTATGGCAAGGGGCTGTGGACGATCAGCTTTTTCATCCGCTCGCACGGCCTGTCGACCACTGAGGCGGGCCTGTCGCTCGCCGTGGTGCTGGGGTTGGCCGGGGCCTTTGGCACATGGCTGGGCGGCAAGATGGCGGACCGGTTCGGCAAGCAGGACAAGCGCCACCTGTTGACCTTTCCGGCGATCGGCATGGCCGTGGCCGCACCGATATTATTTGCCGGCTATTCGGTCAGCGACTGGCGTATTGCCATTGCGCTGCTGATCGTCCCGACCATTCTCAATTCCGCCTATTACGGCCCCGCCTATGCCTGTGTGCAGGGTCTGGTGCGGCCACAGGCACGCGCGGTCGCGGCATCGATGGTGGTGTTCGGACAGAATTTCATCGGCCTCGGGCTCGGTCCGCTGGCATTCGGCATATTGTCCGACACGCTGGCACCGGTCGCGGGGGCCGACAGCGTCCGCTGGGTGCTCTATGGCGCGGCCTGGCTCGGCCTCATCCCCGCCTTTTTCTTTTGGCGGGCGAGCCTGCGCCTCAACAGCGAGATGAAGAGCGGATAGGCCTGCCCGACCGGCCCGCGCGGTCAATCCATGAACGGGTCACGCACGAGGATGGTGTCCTCCCGTTCGGGCGACGTCGACACCAGCGCCACCGGGCACTGGATCAGCTCCTCCACCCGCTTCACATATTTGATCGCCTGCGCCGGCAGGTCGGCCCAGCTGCGCGCGCCAGCCGTCACCTCGCTCCACCCCGGCATCTCCTCATAGACAGGGACGGCGCGCGCCTGATCGGCCGCGTGGGGCGGCAGATAGTCGAAATGGGCATCGCCAATGCGGTAGCCGGTACAGATTTTCAGCTTCTCGAACCCGTCGAGCACGTCGAGTTAGGTCAGCGCG
>CAZAWL010000243.1:0-3488 GCA_964488705.1 uncultured Sphingopyxis sp. | reverse complement strand
GTGAGGCCATGCGCCGGGCCACAGCTCCGTCGATGGGTCCCGCCATCGACCTCGTCAAACACGGGGAGCCCGGCGGCGCCGTCACATCCGGCAACACCGGCATGTTGATGGCGATGGCAAAGCTCGCGCTGCGCACCATGCCGGGCATTGACCGGCCTGCACTGGCCGCGCTGCTGCCCACGCTCGGCGAAAATGACGTGGTAATGCTCGACCTGGGTGCCAACACCGAATGCGACGCCAACAACCTTGTCCAGTTTGCGCTGATGGGCGCCGCCTATGCGCGGACCGCCATGGGGCTGCAACGGCCCAGGGTGGCGCTGCTCAACATCGGGACAGAGGCCGGCAAAGGCATTGATTCGGTACGCGACGCCGCGGCGTTGCTCAACGCTGCGTCCGGCCTGCCGCTCGAATTTTGTGGGTATATCGAAGGCGACAAATTGTCGCGCGGCGAGATTGACGTTGTCGTGCATGACGGATTTTCGGGCAATATCGCGCTCAAAACCATCGAGGGGACGGCCCGGTTCGTAACCGACCTGTTGCGCCGTGCCTTTACCAGCTCCATCCGTTCCAAGGTCGGGTTCCTGATTTCCCGCCCCGCGACCGAATTGCTGCGCCATCACCTCGACCCCAACAACCATAATGGGGCATTGTTCATGGGCCTCAACGGGGTCGTGCTGAAAAGCCATGGCAGCGCCAACGACAAGGGTGTGGCCAACGCCGTCCACGTCTGTGCCGAATTGCTGGAAAAAGACATTGTCGGGCAGGTGCAACGCGACCTGGCGAATCTGGGCGCACCGCCGGCGGAACCAGCGTGACAATGCGATCGGTCATTCTCGGCACGGGCAGCGCGCTTCCTCTGCAATGTGTGACCAACGCCGAACTGGCGGAAAAAGTGGACACGACCGACGAATGGATCGTCGAGCGTACGGGCATTCGCCAACGCTATATCGCCGGAGAGGGTGAAACGACCGCAGCGCTCGCGGCAGATGCGGCGCGCGCGGCAATGGCGGCGGCGGGCGTCGACCCGTCCGACATCGGCCTGATCGTCCTCGCCACCGCGACGCCCGACAACACGTTTCCCGCGACGGCCACAAAGGTGCAGGCGCTGCTCGGCATCGGTGACTGTGTGGCGTTTGACGTGGCTGCCGTCTGTTCGGGATTTCTTTATGCGCTGACGGTGGCGGATATGATGATGCGTGGTGGCCAGGCACGCCATGCTCTCGTCATCGGCGCCGAAACGATGAGCCGGCTGCTCGACTGGAATGACCGGACAACCTGCGTCCTGTTTGGCGATGGTGCCGGTGCCGTCGTGCTGGGACAGTCGAACGATCCGGCCCGAGGCGTTCTGGCGAGCCGGCTGCATGCCGACGGTTGCCACGGGCCCCTGCTCTATGTCGATGGCGGGCCGTCGACTACGCAAAGCGTCGGCCACTTGCGGATGCACGGGCGCGAAGTGTTCCGCCACGCGGTGACCAACCTGTCGACGGTGCTGGGCGAAGTGCTGGCCGATGCCGGTCTGTCCGCCGACGCAATCGACTGGGTCGTACCGCACCAGGCCAACCGTCGGATTATCGACGCGACGGCAAAAAAGCTGGGCCTGCCGCCGGAGCGCGTGGTTTTGACGGTCGACCAGCATGCCAACACCTCCGCGGCCTCTGTCCCGCTCGCGCTCGACGTCGCGGTGCGCGACGGCCGCATCCGCCCGGGCCAGCTGATCGCGCTGGAGGCGATGGGCGGCGGCTTTACCTGGGGCGCCGCGCTCGTCCGCCTATGACGCGGTCAGCGTACAGCGGCCCTTGCGCCCTGTCGTAACCGGCGATAGCGTGTCCGGACAGTAACGAAAGGACGAACGCACTATGGCATCGCAAACTCTCACCCGCGCAGAGCTCGCCGATGCGATCAACCGTTCGGTCGGCCTGTCGCGCGCCGACGGCGCCCGCATGGTCGAATCCATGCTCAATCATATTTCCGATGCACTGGCGCGCGGCGAAAAGGTGAAGCTGACCGGCTTTGGCACGTTTGATGTGCGCGCCAAGCGCGAACGCGTTGGCCGCAACCCGAAAACCGGTGTCGAAGTGCCGATTACCCCGCGCCGCGTCTTGAGCTTTAAGGCCGCCCAGTCCGTCCGCGACCGGGTCGCCAAGCAGGGATAAGGAGCCGGCCGGCATGACCAAGGCTCCCGATGCGTTGCGCACGATCGGAGAGGTTGCGACGGAAACCGGCATCGCCCCGCACATCCTGCGCTATTGGGAAACGCATGTACCCGCCCTCAAACCTGTGCGGCGCGCGGGCGGGCGACGCTATTTCCGGCCCGAGGATATCGCCGTCATCCGCCGATTGCACGCGCTGGTCAGCGAACAGGGCTATACGCTGGAGGGCGCCGCCCGCGCCCTGCGCCACGGTGGCGCAACCGCCGCCGCCACTATTGCCGCCGACGCACCGCCGACCGACGCGCCCATTGCTCCGCCGACGCTGGGCAATGATGCCATGCTATCCGACAAATTGCAGCGCATCCGCCAGCGCCTGCAATCCGCGCTAGACCGTAACCTCGCCTGACCCCGCACGGGGGCGGAGCGTCACACCCGCATCGGCATCAGGACATAGAGGGCCGGCGATTTGTCGTCTTCGCGGATCAGCGTTGGCGCTGCTGCATCGGCCAGATGCAGTTCGACGCTGTCACCATCGATTTGACCGATAATGTCCTGCAAATAGCGGGCATTGAAACCGATCTCGATGGCGTCGGAAGCATAATGGCCCGACACTTCCTCCGTCGCCGTGCCATTTTCCGGACTGGTGACCGACAGCGTGACGCGGTCGGCGTCGAGCGCCATCTTGACCGCGCGGGTTTTGTCCGACGCGATGGTCGCAACGCGATCTACCCCCTGGCCAAAGCTTTTCGGGTCGAGCCGGAGCAACTTGTCATTACCCGTCGGGATGACGCGGCTATAATCCGGAAAGGTGCCGTCGATCAGCTTTGACGTCAGCACCGCGCTGCCAAAGGTAAAGCGGATCTTGCTCGGCGACAATTCGACCAGCACCATCGCGTCGCCCGCCTCTGTCAACAGCTTGTGCAGTTCATTGACGCATTTGCGCGGCACGATGACGTCCGGCATCCCCTCTGCGCCCGCCGGACGCGGCAGGGTATAGCGGGCCAGCCGGTGGCCGTCGGTCGCCGCGGCGCGCAGCACGCCATTGCCTTCATCGGTGACGTGCAGGAAAATGCCGTTCAGATAATAACGCGTTTCCTCTGTCGAAATCGCAAAGCGCGTCTTTTCAATGATGCGGACAATATCCTTTGCATGCAGTTCGAAACTGGTCGGCAAATCACCCTCTGCAATCACGGGGAAATCGTCACGCGGCAACGTCTTGAGCTTTGATTGATAACGCCCGGCCCGCACCAGCATCTCGCCATCGGCGGCGGCGAGGCTGACCTCGCTGCCTTCGGGCACCGTGCGCGCGATTTCGAACAGCAGATGGGCCGACACGGT
>CAZAWL010000242.1:0-3490 GCA_964488705.1 uncultured Sphingopyxis sp. | reverse complement strand
GTCACTGCCGCATGCCAGGGCGCAAAGGGGCCGGTGCCCATGGCCAGCGCCTGCACCTGGGCATGGGCGCTGTTGAGCGCGTCGGTCGCCCGGGTGTCAGGGTGAACCGGACGGCGCAACGGACGTCGACCGTCGGGCATGGCGATCACTTCGACGATGGCGCGGGCGACGTCATTGGGGTCGGTCGTGCCGCTGCCGGCATTGGCAAAGCGGCGGCGTGACCCCTCGATCAGCGGGGCATAGGCGGCGCGCGCCGCATCGTCTGCACGCGCAATCATCGCCTCCGATAACCGGCCCCCTGTGGCCCAGATATTCGTCGGATAACCGCCCGGCTGGATGATGCAGATTTCGACACCGTACGGCGCGAGTTCATAGGCCATTGCCTCAAACATCGCCTCCACTGCAAATTTGGTCCCCGAATAGGCACCTAATCCAGGGAAGATTATCCGTCCCAATTGTGACGAGACGTTTAGCACCACGCCCTTGCGAGCCGCCCGCATCGCGGGCAGCGCGGCCCGTGCGACGCGCATATAGCCGAACAGGTTGGTTTCAAATATGTCATCGACGCCCCGTTCGTCGGTCAATTCGACGGGGCCTGACAGGCCGATACCGGCATTGTTGACGACGGCGGACAGCGCCCCGCCAGCCCGACGCTGCGCCTCCGCGACCCCGGCTGTGACTTGGCCGGCATTGGTCACGTCGATCTCGATCAGCGTCAGATTGAGCGATTCCGCCGCTGCGATGGCGGCGAGCTCCTGCGCCTCGGGCCGGCTGCCGCCTGCAAGATTGCGCATCGTCGCAAACACCTGCGCGCCCGCACGGGCGGCAGCGAGTGCGGTCAAGCGGCCAAAGCCGGAGCTCGCGCCGGTAATCAGGACAGATTTTCCGGAAAGGTCGGGGCTCACATTGTCCTGCGCCATGGCCGCTGTCGCCGTGCCGGTCGCCAGAACAGCAGCGCCGGCGGCCAGGCCTGCACCGCCGAGCAGCTGCCGCCGGCTGGCGGACGTGGTGAGCGTGGCGGGATGGGACGGGGCAGGGGGCTGGGACGGCATGACACACTCCATTGATGGGACGTGCGTCATCATATCCGATCATGGTCACGGGGCAACCTCGCCCCTTTGGTCATTCCCTCTGGTCCGGTAGCGTGGGGGCCGGTAGCCGGACCAGAGGGTGCGAACAATCGGCTAGTTAGCCGGCCGCGCGCATAGTGGGAGGCCAAGCCGGCTGAAGTCATCCGCCAAGGCATTGGTCAGGTTGGTGAGCTGAGCGCCCAGTTCGGGGACAAATTGGCCGGCCACATCATTGGCGGGGGCGGCGTCGTTATAGGCGTTTTTCATGGCCGACCCGATCAACGCCGTGGCGACTGCGGGCATACCCATCCGGTCAACTTGTACATAGGCCGACGCCGGGTCGGTCCGGAAATTGAACGCGGTTCCCGTGGTCGCGGCGAGCGTCGGGTTGCCCTGTGGCGGCGCGAGATAAGGGAAGCTTGTCCGGAATGCGACGTCGTTGGCCGCAGGGTTGACCGGCACGCCCGCCAGCGTTGCTGCGCTCACCCGCGTCAGGTCGAGGAACAGGACGCCGAGTGTCACGTCGATCACCGGGTCAGGCAGGCGGCGCCCATTGGGAAAGCCCGACGCAGCAGCGAGGTTGAGCGTCAGCGTGTCGGGAACAACGGCGCCGGCGACCGTGGTGCCGCCTGTGCCGGGTATCACCTGCGTCAAACAGCCATTGACGTTGTAGGTGGCACTGGCGGTGGGTGGCGACACCGGCGGCGGCGGAAGCGCCGCGTCATTGCCGCTGCAACCGGCGAGAAGGGCGAGAGCCGGCATCAAGGCCGCTGTGCATTTAAAGCTGCCGGTCATTACAATTGCCCTCCGAAACGGGCGGTCGTGCCCCAAATGTCGATTGGTGTGCTGCCGTTTTCGATACGGTTGCGCGGAATTTCTATGACGATGGCGGTCAGATTCTGCCCCGCAAAGAAATTGCGCTGGTTGTTGAACGCCAATGTGCCGGTGCTGACCGTCTGGCGAAAGCCGACCAGGTCAAAGAAAAACGGGTCGTCGAACAATCCGGCGCGGACGGTCACGCCGTCGCGGGTCAGGTTGGATTCGACTGGACCGACAATGTCGCCGGTGACCCCCGGCGCGCCCGAAACCTGGACGCCAAATTCGTTCGCGCCGCTGCCCGGTCCAAAGCGGACGCGGATGGGTATTTCAGCGTCGGTGCGGGCGCCAGCGTTGGAGATGTTGATCGTATACAACACATTACGGTCGTAAAAGGCCGGTCGGGTTGTCGCTTGCGGTCCCGCAAAGGTCAGCGCGATGACCACCGATGTGTCGGTGTGCCAGGCATAGACGTCGGCAATGTCGGCGGCGATGTCGGGTGTCGCGTCGACAGCCGGATCTGTGCGGGTCGGTGGGTCGAGGTGGTCTGCGGCCAGACCGGGCTGATTGGTCGCCACCACCGTCAGGGCCAGCGCGGTTGCGGCGACACCAGCGGTGATGCCGGCTTTGCGTTTCCATCGCATACTGCATCTCCTAGCTCGCCGCGTCCGGGACATGGCGTCTGCCGCGGAGGCGACGCGATTGGCGGGGCGATGACTGGATTACGTTGGGCTGCCAGCCAACGGATGCGCTGCGATGGAAAAGTTTTTGGGCGCGACGGCGGCGGTGCAGGTTCAGCGGAACGGCGGCTCGTTAAAGGCGCGCAATTTGCGGCTGTGCAGCTTTACACCCTCTTGCCGCAACAGGTCGCAGGCGGTGATGCCGATCTGCAGGTGCGCGGCGATGGCTTCTTCGTAAAAACGGTTGGCCTGGCCGGGCAGTTTCAATTCGCCATGCAGCGGTTTGTCGGAAACGCACAGCAATGTGCCATAGGGCACACGAAAACGATAACCCTGTGCGGCGATGGTCGCCGATTCCATGTCGATGCCGATGGCGCGGGACTGCGAAAAGCGCAGCGCACTCTCTGAATAGCGCAATTCCCAGTTGCGGTCGTCAGTCGTGACGACCGTGCCGGTCCGCATCCGCCGCTTGAGGTCCGACCCGCTTTCGCCCGACACCATCTCGGCGGCGCTGGCGAGGCTGAGCTGCACTTCGGCGATTGGCGGGATCGGAATCTCCGGTGGTAATACCCGGTCGAGGATATTGTCGTCGCGCAAATAGGCATGGGCCAGCACATAATCCCCGATCCGCTGGGTCGGGCGCAGGCCGCCGCAATGGCCGATCATCAGCCACACTTCGGGTCGCAGAACGGCCAGATGGTCGGTCACAGTCTTGGCATTGGACGGCCCGACGCCGATATTGACGAGGGTGATGCCGCTGCGATTGGGGGCGATCAAATGATAGGCCGGCATCTGGTGCCGGCGCCAGGCGCTGTCGGCAACCAGCTGGGTCGGGTCGGCGCCGGGCTGGTCGGTATAAAGTCCGTCGGCGCCCGAGAGCGCGGTGTAGCCGTTGGTGCCAACCTGTCCCGCCGCCCAGGTGAC
>CAZAWL010000241.1:0-3547 GCA_964488705.1 uncultured Sphingopyxis sp. | reverse complement strand
CGTCATCGTCAAACGGGTCGATGCGCAGACGCGGGCCAAGACCGCGATCAACGATCTGCTGCGCGACTAGCCGAGGCTCCGGCCAAACTAATCACCAGACGTGCCACAGCCCAAACAGCGGCACAGAAATTGCTCCGCTTCGGACGATGTCGGGACCATGCGCCGACCCGTTAACTTGCCCGCCACGCTTTTTTCGCTATAGGCGCGGCATGTCAGCCCCCCCCCGCCTGATGATGCCTGTGCAGGGCGCGCTGATCTTTGCCGCCATTTTGGCCGCATCTCCTGCCACCGCGCAAAACACCCCGCCCGACGCCCCGCCAGCCGCCGAGCCGCAAAGCGCCGTCGCGCAAAGCTATGTCCCTGCGGATTTCGCGCGCTTTGCTCCGCGCACCGCGCTCGACATGGTACGCAACATTCCCGATTTCCAGCTGATCGAGACGAATGACGACCGCGGGCTGGGCCAGGCCAGCCAGAATGTGCTGATCAATGGTCAACGTGTCGCCAGCAAAGCCAATGATGCCCAGGCGACGCTGCGCCAGATTTCGGCCAGCGCGGTCGTGCGCATCGACATCGTCGACGGGGCGCGACTGGGCATCCCCGGGCTGACGGGTCGTGTGGCCAATGTCATTGTCGAATCCAACCGCATCCGCGGCCAGTTCAGCTGGGAAGGCCAGCAGCGGCAAACCATTGCCGACCAGATCTATACCGGCAGCATTTCGGCAAGCGGGCGCATCGGCGCCACCGATTTCACCATCAGCCTGTCCAATGCCGACGGTGTGCGGCGCGGCGGCACGGGGCCGGAAATCGTCACCGACGCGTCAGGCGTCGTGTTGCTGACCCGCGACCAGACCGACAGTTTCCATCGCGATTCGCCGACGCTGTCGGGGACGATCGCCCGCGCGTTTGACGACGGGTCGCTCCTCAACCTCAACCTGTCGGTCGAGCGTGATATCTTTTTGGGCCGGTTTTTCGCCGCGGCGACGCCTGTCGGCGGTGTCACCAGCGACGAACGTTTTATCAACGATAACAAGGAATGGACGATCAGCGGCGGCGGCGATTATGAATTCGCGCTGGGCGACGGTCGGCTCAAGATCATCGGCCTGCAAAGCTTTTCGCACGACCCGCGCACCTCCACCTTCATCGTCCAGGACCGCACACCGGGCGCCATCGCGAGCGGCAGCCTGTTTCGCCGGGACCCGCGTGAGGGCGAATCGGTCGTCCGCACCGAATATGGCTGGACCGTGCCCAACGGCAGCTGGCAGGTCGCTGTCGAAGGCGCCTATAATTTCCTCGACGTGGCCTCCAGCGTCGGCACGCTTCAGACCGACGGCAGATTCACCGACGATCCGTTGCCCGGCGGCACGTCCTTTGTCGACGAATGGCGTGGCGAAGTGTCGGTGACGCGCGGCTGGACGCTCAGCAACGCGCTGTCGCTTCAAGCCACACTGGGCGGCGAATATAGCCGCATCCGCCAGACCAGTGCCGGCGGATTATCGCGGGAATTTTACCGGCCAAAGGGCTCTGTCTCGCTCGCCGGGACGCCCAGCGCGCGTCTTACGATCAACGCGGCCGTGCGGAGACAGGTCGGGCAATTGTCATTCGGGGACTTTAGTTCCGCCATAGACCTGCAAAACAACAATAACAGTGCGGGCAACGTCAATCTGGTGCCGGAGCAAAGCTGGCGATTCGAACTCGAAGCCGTGCGCCAACTGGGCGGTTTGGGTTCCGTGACCGTCGGCAGCTACGCCGAACTCATTACCGATATTGTCGATAATATCCCGATCAGCGCGACGGAGGAGGGGGTCGGCAACCTGCCCAGCGCGCGGCGGTACGGATTCTCGGCGACCGGCACGCTGACGCTGGACCCGCTGGGTTGGCGCGGCGCACGCATCGATTTCAACGGCGAATGGCTGGTGTCGCGGGTGCGAGACCCGCTGACCGGCGAGAAGCGACGGATCAGCGACGATAGCTATCGCAACTGGACGGTAACGCTGCGTCACGACATTCCCGGCACGCCGATCGCCTGGGGCGCATCGATCGGCGAAACCGTCCCCGGCCCGAGTTTCCGGCTCGACCAGTTTTTCCGCAGCGGCCTGACGCGGCCACTGTCGGGCGTGTTTGTCGAACATAAGGATGTCGCCGGGCTGACCGTGCGGTTCAGCCTGCGCAACATCCTGGGCACCAGCGATTTCATCAATCGCGACGTCTATGTAAACCGGCGCGACGGGCCGGTCGATTTTCGTGAACGTCAGATCCGCAATATCGGGCTGATCGGGGTGTTGGTGGTCAGCGGCAGTTTTTGACGCCGGACCGGCGGATCAAGCGGCGACCACATCCATCGCGGATACGGTTTCGGCAATCCAGCCGCCGCCCAGCACCCTGTCGCCGTCATAAAAGACCGCAGCCTGTCCCGGCGCTACACCATATTCGGGCACGTCGAACAGGATCCGGTCGTCCACCAGGCGCGCCGCCGCCGGCTTGGCCATCGAGCGGACCTTGACCTGTAGCGGTGCGCTCAGGGCGTCGGCATCTGCCAGCACATTGATCGCTTCCAGCCGCGCCGCGCCGACCGCCAGCGCTTCACGCGGCCCGACGACCACCTGCTGCTGTTCGGGGTCGATGCGGATGACATAGAGCGGGGCAGCCATGCCGCCGATTTCGAGCCCGCGCCGCTGACCGACGGTGTAATGCATAATGCCGCGATGGCGGCCGAGTTCCCGCCCCTCGAGATCGACGATCGCGCCATCGCTGGCCGCCTGCGGCCGCACGCTGCGCACAATCCGCGCATAGTCGCCGTCAGGCACGAAGCAGATGTCCTGACTGTCGGGCTTTGCTGCCACGCCAAGGCGCAGTTCATTGGCGATGCTGCGAACCACCGCCTTTGGCATCGCACCGAGCGGGAAGCGCAGATAGTCGAGCTGATCCTGTGTCGTCGCAAACAGAAAGTAACTCTGGTCGCGGGCGGGATCGATGGCACGGTGCATTTCGGCGCCCGCTAGCCCCGGCACGCGCCGCACATAATGGCCGGTGGCGAGGCAGTCGCCGCCCAGATCACGCGCGATCGCCAAAAGGTCGGTAAATTTCGGCCCCATATTGCACCGTACGCAAGGGATCGGCGTCCGTCCGGCCAGATAATCGTCCGCAAATTGCTCCACGACCGATTCCCGAAAGGCGCTCTGATGATCAATCACATGATGGGCGAAACCCAGTCGATCCGCCACCGCTGCGGCGTCGCGAATATCCTGTCCCGCGCAGCAGGCACCAGCGCGTTTGGGCGCGCTGCCATGGTCATAGAGCTGGAGCGTAATGCCGATCGTTTCCGCGCCGCTGCGCGCAGCCAGCGCCGCTACAACGCTCGAATCGACGCCGCCGGACATGGCAACGACGATGCGGCGCGCCGTCAACGGTTTGGGCAATTGTATATCGAAATCCATCGCGCGCCCTTACAGCCAAGCGGCCTTCGGCGCCAGTAGCGCACGCACTGCCGGGCGGATGGCAGCGCCGCAGCCATGCGCCCTAACGAGCGATGGAGAGCCGGTTTAGCGGG
>CAZAWL010000240.1:0-3549 GCA_964488705.1 uncultured Sphingopyxis sp. | reverse complement strand
GGCGCTGCACGCTGATCATCGCACCGCCCAACGAGTAATTGCCATGCCATCCGTGTGGGACCTGCCCGACTTTGACGACCATGAAGGCGTCCACCTGTTCAGCGACCCGGCATCGGGACTGACGTCGGTTATTGCGGTCCATTCGACCGCGCTCGGGCCCGCAGCCGGCGGCGCGCGTTTCTGGCACTATGCCGACCGTGGTCAGGCGATTACCGATGCACTGCGCCTGTCGCGGGGCATGAGCTATAAAAATGCCATGGCCGACCTGCCGATGGGCGGGGGCAAGGGTGTGATCCTCGCCGCAGCGGGTCAGACCGAAAAAACGCCCGAACTGCTGGCAGCCTTTGGCCGCGCGGTCGATTCGCTCGGCGGGAAATATGTCACGGCCGAAGATGTCGGCATGTCGGACAGCGACATGGTGACGATTGCCCGCGAAACGCGCCATGTCTCGGGCCTGCCTGTGGCGAGTGGGGAGGCCGGTGGTGACCCCGGCCCGCTCACCGCACTGGGCGTCTATCTCGGCATATTGGCCGCCATTCGTGAAGGCCTGGGCAAGGATAGCGCGCGCGGCGTGCATGTCGCAATCCAGGGGGTCGGCAGCGTCGGCGGCGGGGTCGCGCGGCGGCTGGCCGCCGATGGTGCAAAGCTGACGCTTGCCGACGTGCATTTGCCGCGGGCCCGCCAACTCGCCGAAGAACTGGGGGCCGAACTGGCCGACAGCGCGGCGATCATGACGGTCGAGGCCGACGTGCTCAGCCCGAATGCACTGGGTGCGGTGCTGACCGCCGAATCGATTGCCGCCCTGCAGGTGCCGGTCGTCGCGGGCGGTGCCAACAACCAATTGGCGACCAGTGCGGATGGCCAGCGCATCCACGACCGCGGCATCGTCTATGCGCCGGATTATGTCATCAACGCCGGCGGCATCATCAATGTCGCGCTGGAATATCTGGGTCAGGGCAGCCGCGCCGAGGTGGAATCGCGCATCGGGCGCATCCCGGAGCGGTTGCAGGCGATCTGGGATCAGAGCCGGTCGGGCAACCGGCCCGCCAGCGACGTGGCGGATGCCATGGCGCGCGCCAAAATCGGGCGCGGCTGAACCATTTGGCGGCGGCGCTGCCGGGCCCGCCGGGGCCGGTTAGGGCAGCGGCAGCGCCGAATCGTTGGACGTTGCATTTTCGCTCGACTATGCCTGATGCCAATGCATCGTTTCGCCAATCCACAACGATTTCTGTCGATTGCCCGCCCGCTGACGCCCTGGCTTTTGGGGTTGGGCCTGCTGCTGATTGTGGCGGGCAGCTATGCCGGCCTCGCCATCGTGCCGCCCGACGCGCGGCAGGGCGATAGCGCGCGTATCCTCTATGTCCATGTGCCGGCAGCCTGGCTGGGGATGGGCGGCTGGTCGGCGCTGGCCATCGCCGCCATCGTCCAACTGGTCTGGCGGCACCCGCTGGCCGGTGTGTCGGCCCGCGCCATTGCCGTGCCGGGCGCATTGTTCACCGCCATCTGCCTCGCCAGCGGGTCGATCTGGGGTCGCCCGACCTGGGGCACATGGTGGGAATGGGACGGGCGCATGACCTCGATGCTCGTCCTGCTGTTCCTCTATTTCGGCTTTATCGCCTTTACCAATGCCGATGAAGACCGCACCAGCATCAGCCGCAGCGCCGCGATCTATGCGTTGGTCGGCGCGGTCAACCTGCCCATTATCAATCGCTCGGTCGTGTGGTGGAACAGCCTCCACCAACCCGCCAGCATCACCACCGGCGGCAGCCGCATCGCGCCGGAGCTGTTGTGGCCGTTAGGCTTGACGGTGCTGGGCTTTTCGCTGTTGTTCGGCGGCATCGTGCTGGTGCGGATGCGGGCGTTGCTGGCGCAAGCCAAGCTGGAGGCGCGGATGCGCCGGATGGCGGCGGACTGAACCGCGATGAACGAACGGGCAGGGGCAATATGACCAATCACTGGTATTTCGTTGCCGCCGCCTATGGCGTGACGGCCTTTGGCACATTGGCCGTGTTGTGGCAGAGTTTGCGCGCCATGCGTCTTGCCGAGGCTGCGGTGACGGCATTGTCGGCCGGGAATGGCGAAGCGGGGTCGGTGCGGGGCGAATGAAACCGAAACAACAACGTTTGATGCTGGCCGTGGTCGGTGCGGTGGCGGTGGTCGGCGCAGGGTTGCTCGCCAGCCTCGCGCTAAAGGACCAGGCGGCCTATTTCTATACGCCGGCAGAGGCGCGGGCCGCGACCATCACACCGGGGGAGGCCGCGCGATTGGGCGGCATGGTGCAACCGGGCAGCATCACCCGGCTCGCCGACGGCGTGACCATCGATTTCATCCTGACCGACGGACGCGCGACGGTGCCGGTCCGCTATACCGGCATTACGCCTGACCTGTTCGGTGAAGGGTCGGGGGCGGTGGCGCACGGCCGGTTCGATGCCAGCGGGCGCTTTATCGCCGACCGCATTCTGGCAAAACATGACGAACGCTACATGCCGCCGCAGATGGGGGAAATGCCGGCCATGCAGGGCCGTGATACCGTCAGTGGCGATGCGGCGCGCGATGCGGGGCGCAATTCGGGCCGCGATACGGGGCAGGGGAACGACAAGTGATAGCCGAAATCGGCCATGCAATGCTGTGGATAGCGGCCGGGCTAGCCCTGCTTCAGATCATCGCCGGCATCGCCAGCCTGACCGGGCGGGAGGTCGCGCCGGTGCGCCCGCTCGCGGCCGTCCAGGGCCTGTTGACGATTATCGCCTTTCTGCTGTTGATATGGCTGTTCGTCCGGTCGGACATGTCGATCGACCTGGTGGCCCGAAACAGCCATTCGGCCAAGCCGCTGCTCTATAAAATCAGCGGAACATGGGGCAATCACGAAGGGTCGATGCTGTTGTGGCTCGCCATCCTCGGCGTGGCCGGGGCGGGCGTGGCGATATTTGAACGGCGGCTCAACCAGCGCACGCTGGTGGCGACGCTGGTCGCGCAGGCGAGCCTGGCGCTCGGTTTTTTTGCCTTTTTGCTGTTCGTTTCCAACCCGTTCAAACGGCTGACGCCGGCGGCACCGGAGGGACTGGGCCTCAACCCGCTGTTGCAGGACCCCGGCCTCGCCTTTCACCCGCCCACCCTCTATTTCGGTTATGTCGGGCTCAGCGTCGCTTTTTCCTTTGCGGTCGGCGCGCTCATCACCCGCGACATCGGACCGGGGTTTGCGCGGGCGATGCGGCCCTGGGTGCTGGGGTCGTGGATTTTCCTGACGCTGGGCATCACCGCGGGCAGCTATTGGGCCTATTACGAACTGGGCTGGGGCGGCTGGTGGTTCTGGGACCCGGTGGAAAATGCCTCGCTCATGCCGTGGCTCGCGGCGACAGCGTTGCTCCATTCGGTCAGCGTCACGGCGACGCGCGATGCATTGCGGGCGTGGACCGTCATGCTCGCCGTGGTCGCGTTTTCGATGTCAATGGTCGGCACATTCATCGTCCGTTCGGGGCTGTTGACGAGCGTCCACGCCTTTGCCGTCGACCCCGAACGCGGCACCTTCATCCTGGCGCTGCTGATCCT
>CAZAWL010000239.1:0-3563 GCA_964488705.1 uncultured Sphingopyxis sp. | reverse complement strand
GCCCTGCGGGAGTCTATGGGGTGGTGGGCCAAGAAGAAGGCACTCCGCGTTTTCAAATCAACGGACAAAACTGCGTGCACTGCAAAACCTGCGATATCAAGGATATGACCCAGAATATCAATTGGGTCGCGCCTCAAGGCGGTGGCGGGCCAAACTATCCGAATATGTGATGGGCGGCGTCCTTACCGAAACCGCCTATGCCAAGATCAACCTGGCGCTGCATGTCCGGCGGCGGCGGGACGATGGTTATCATGACATCGAAAGCCTTTTCGCCTTTGTCGATGCTGGTGACGAGCTGTCGGTTGAGGTTTCCGATGCAGATCAACTGACCATCGAAGGTCCGTTCGCTGACGGCCTTTCGACCGGCCCGGACAATCTGGTGTTGCGCGCGCTGAAGGCAATGCGGGCCATGGTCTGGCCAGGAAGGGAACCCATCCCCCCGCTTTCCGTTAGGCTCACCAAAAATCTTCCTGTGGCCGCTGGAATCGGCGGCGGCTCCGCCGATGCGGCGGCGATGGTCCGCCTGCTCGACCGGTATTTCGTGCACAATGGCGACGGCAAGGAACTAGTCCTCTCCACGACAGCGCTGGGTGCCGATGTGGGCGCGTGTATCGTCAGCGAAACCCGCGTCGGGCGTGGCACCGGCAATGACCTCCATTTGCCCCTGGCGGATGACGTGGGCGCTATGCCCGTCCTGCTGGTCAACCCGTGCGTGCCGCTGGCGACCGCGCCGGTTTTTGCGGGTTGGGACGGCGTGGATAGGGGGCCGCTGGCCGATGGCAGCGCCCTCGCGATGACAAGGGCCGGGCGCAACGACCTCTATCCCGCCGCCGTGGCGATTGTCCCCGAAATCGATGACGTCATGACGCTATTGCGCGCCCAGATGCCGATCGTTGCCCGCATGTCGGGTTCCGGTGCCACCTGTTTCGCGCTGTTTGACACTATTGCGGACTGTGATGCGGCTGCATCGCGTATCGTCGCCGACCATCAGCATTGGTGGGTGATGACGGGTCAACTGCGATGAACGAAGCCTGGATACAGATTGGTGAGGCCGCTGCCGGCGGCGTGCTGTTGATCGGTGATCATGCCTCCAACGCTGTGCCCGCCGACATCGATCTCGGCATATCGGCGCATGTGTTGGGGGAACATGTCGCCAGTGATATCGGCGTTGCCGACGTGGCACGGATGCTGGTTGCCGATGGCGCGGTCGATTGCGCCATCCTCGGCGGCGTGTCGCGGCTCGTCGTCGATTGCAACCGTGACGAGCACGCCCCCGGCATCATCCCCATCGTCAGCGACGGGCACGCAATCCCGGGTAATGCGATCGATACGGCCGCGCATCGACAACGATTGGACCGTTTCTACCACCCCTATCATGCGCACATTGCGTCAACGATTGCCGCGGCGCGCCCGGCGATGATCCTGTCGCTGCACAGTTTTACGCCGCGGCTCGAAACTGCGCCGGACCAACCCAGACCCTGGGCGATCGGGATTCTGTATAATGCGGACGACCGATTGGCACGGCTGGCGATTCCCGCCTTTGCGGCATTGGGGTTGGTGGTCGGCGATCAGCTGCCCTATTCGGGGCAATTGCTCAACCACACGATGAACCGCCACGCTGAGGCCAATGCCATCGCCTATCTGGGCATTGAGATGCGGCAGGATCAGGTGGCCGACGATCACGGGCAGCGCCGCTTTGCCGACATGATTGGTCAAATAATTGACCAATGCCGACATCATCTTGCGGAAATGGCCTCGGTTGGGCAATAGCGCAAGCAATCCCACCGTAGTAGAAGACGTCATGCCGCATTCATTCGACAAACAAAAATTGCCCAGCCGCCATGTGTCCGTCGGCCCGGCGCGCGCACCGCACCGCAGCTATTATTACGCGATGGGGCTGAGTGAGGAAGAAATCGCCCGTCCGTTCGTCGCGATTGCCAGTGCCGGCAATGACAGCGCCCCGTGCAATACCGCGCTGGATTGGCAGGCGGATATTTGTCGCGAAGGGGTGGAGCAGGGCGGCGGCATGCCGCGCCGGTTCAACACGATTACGGTGACCGACGGTATCGCCATGGGTCATCAGGGGATGAAATCGAGCCTCGTCAGCCGCGAGGTTATCGCCGATTCGGTGGAATTGAGCGTGCGCGGCCATTGTTATGATGCGCTGGTCGCCTTTGCCGGCTGTGACAAAAGCCTGCCCGGCATGATGATGGCGATGTTGCGTCTGAACGTGCCGTCGATCTTTGTTTATGGCGGTTCGATATTGCCGGGCCGGTTCAACGATGCCGATGTCACCGTTGTCGATGTGTTCGAAGCGGTTGGCCGCCATGAAGCAGGGCATTGCCCGTTGCAGGAACTGATCGCGCTGGAAAAGGTCGCATGTCCCGGCCACGGCGCCTGTGGCGGCCAATATACGGCCAATACGATGGCCTGCGTGGCAGAGGCCATTGGCTTGTCACTGCCCAACAGCAACATGGCCCCCGCGCCCTACCAGTCGCGCGAGGAGGTTGCGCGCGATGCCGGGCGACAGGTGATGGCGCTGTTGGCGCGCAATCTGCGGCCGCGCGACATTTGCACCCGCGCGGCGTTCGAAAACGCGGCACGTGTGGTTGCCGCAACCGGCGGTTCGACCAATGCGGCATTGCATCTGCCGGCCATGGCCAGCGAAGCCGGCATCGATTTCGACCTGTTCGACGTAGCGGAGATTTTTAAATCAACGCCGTACCTCGCAGACCTCAAACCCGGCGGCAAATATATCGCCAAGGATATGTACGAGGCCGGCGGAGTCTATATGGTCATGCGCACCCTGCTCGACGCAGGGTTGCTCGACGGTAATTGCCTGACGGTGACCGGCAGGACTTTGGGCGAAAATCTGGAAGAAATAGGCTGGAATGCGGACCAGAAGGTCATCCGCCCGGCGTCGTCACCGATCAGCCCCACCGGCGGTGTTGTCGGATTGCGCGGATCGCTGGCACCCGAAGGCGCTATTGTCAAAGTGGCAGGGATGACGCGACTGCAATTTTCCGGACCGGCGCAGGTTTTTGAATGCGAAGAGGAAGCCTTTGCCGCTGTCGAACGGCGTGAAATCGTCGAAGGATCGGTGATTGTCATCCGCAACGAAGGTCCCCGTGGCGGACCGGGGATGCGCGAAATGTTGTCGACCACCGCCGCGCTCTATGGCCAGGGGATGGGGGAAAAGGTGGCGTTGATCACCGACGGTCGTTTTTCGGGGGCGACGCGGGGTTTCTGCATTGGCCATGTCGGGCCGGAGGCGGCGCTCGGCGGGCCGATCGCGCTCGTCGAAAGTGGCGACATCATCCGCATCGACGCCGATACCGGGACCATTGATCTGGACGTGGATGCAGCGGTTCTGGCCGACAGACGGTCACGATGGCAACCGCGCAGCCACGATTATCAGTCGGGCGCGCTCTGGCGTTACGCGCAAAATGTTGGACCCGCCTATCAGGGGGCGTTGACGCACCCCGGTGCCGCGTCGGAAACCCATGTTTATGCCGACATCTGATCGCAGCTGGGCACTGCTCATCGCCGCCGCATTCACCCTC
>CAZAWL010000238.1:0-3606 GCA_964488705.1 uncultured Sphingopyxis sp. | reverse complement strand
CGACCTGGCGCCCGGCACAATCGCCGGTCTTCCCGTCGGCATCGACGGCGCCGCGGTGCCACACCGCCTTGAGCGCGCTTATCGCTGCGGTCACGACCCGGCGTTGCGGTTTGCCGTCAATTGCTGCGATCAGCCCGACGCCGCAGGCATCGCCCTCATATTCGGGGCGATACATGCCGTGGTCGGCCAGGCGGGCATGTTCCGCAGTAGGGAAGGCAGTGTGGGGCATGCTTATTCTCTTAGCTGTCATTCTGCCTTCGCGGCGTCGGTCATAGCCTCGGCCCCCACCTCTGACGCAAACAGACCGATCATATCGGCGGTCACTTCTTGCAGTGCCCGGACGATTTCCGGCTCATTCATCATGCTCAACGAATGGCGTGCGAATGCTGTGCCGGTGGCCGTGCTGAAAAAACTTTCGAGTTCACGCAACTGTGCAACGTCGTATCGGCGGGCGTAGACGCGGATGATGGCTCCGCGCATGGCCGGCTCCATCAGCGCTGCGATCCGCTCCGTCAGGTCAGACATTGGCGCAGCGGGTTGGTTGGTCGGCGAGCCTGTCACCGGTCGGCCGGTGCGTGCTTCATGCGCGGCACGGCGCGCATCTTTGTCATCCTCCGCTACCGCTGCGTCCAGCGTGATATCCGCTGGATTGGGCATCGACTGCATGATCTGCGCGAAAGACCCGACAGGCATGGTAATGTCGACGATGCGGGTGGCGATGGCGGTGCGTTCGGCCGCGTCGCTGCTGTCCTGCCCTTCCGCGACGTCTGCCGGTGTCGCCGCCTCGTTCGTGGCGGCCTGTTCGCCCGTCGCTGGCGCATCCTGCGCGATGGCGGGCGTCGCCATGGCCAGTAATGCCGCCGCTGCGGCCCTGATTGCAATATTAGTCATGCAGCGATCCTTTCCCCTGCCTGCTGCGCGATCCAGCGGTTGATGTGCCGCGCCGCATCCATGCCGTCGCGTATGCCCCACACAACGAGGCTGGCGCCGCGCACGATGTCGCCGGCGGCGAACACGCCGTCGATGCCCGTCATCAGTTGCTCGTCGACACGCAGCGCCCCCCAGCGCGTCACGCCCAGCTCTGCTTCGCCGAACATCGCCGGCAGGTCTTCGGGGTCAAAGCCCAGCGCCTTGATGACCATGTCGGCGCCTGTTGTTTGGCTCTTGTCGGGGTCAGCCTCCGGCATACGGCGACCGCTGCTGTCGGGCGGGCCGAGCCGCATGCCGCGGACCGTCACGCTGTCGACTTGCGTCTCGCCATTAAATTGTTCGGGCGCGGACAGCCAATCGAACGCCACGCCTTCTTCCTCTGCATTGGCGACTTCGCGCTGGGAGCCGGGCATGTTGGCGCGGTCGCGGCGATAGAGGCACCGGACCGACGCTGCGCCTTGCCGCACCGCCGTGCGGACACAGTCCATCGCGGTATCGCCGCCGCCGATAACGACGACATGTTTGCCGGCGGCGTTGAGCGTGCCGTCGTCAAAGGCAGGCACGTTATCGCCGAACCCTTTGCGGTTTGACGCGATCAGGTAATCAAGCGCTTCGACGACGCCGGGCAGGGTGCTGCCAGGTGCGTCGATGGCCCGTGCCTTGTACACGCCGGTCGCGATCAACAGTGCGTCGTGGCGGTCGCGCAACTCGGCAAAGCGCACATCATCGCCCACCGCGACACCGGTTTGGATGACGACCCCACCGGCGATCAGCCGTTCGATCCGGCGCATGACCACCGGCTTTTCCAGCTTAAAGCCGGGGATGCCATAGGTCAGCAGGCCCCCGGCGCGATCATGCCGGTCGTAAATGGTGACGGCATGTCCGGCGATGCGCAAATATTCGGCGGCGGCGAGGCCGGCCGGCCCTGCGCCGATGATGCCGACCGAACATCCGCTGTCCGGCCCAGCAACCAGCGGTTCCACCCAGCCATTTTCCCAGGCCGTGTCGGTAATATATTTTTCGACACTGCCGATCGTGACCGACCCGTGGCCCGAAAACTCGATGACGCAATTGCCTTCGCACAGCCGGTCCTGCGGACAGATGCGGCCACAGATTTCGGGCATGGTCGATGTCGCGTTGGACAAGGCATAGGCGTCGCGCAGCCGCCCGGCGGCGGCCAGTTGCAGCCAGTCCGGAATATGGTTGTGCAGCGGGCAATGGACCGAACAATAGGGCACGCCGCACTGCGAACAGCGGGCGGCCTGATCGACAGCATCGGGCGGCGCATAGCGGGCAGCAATCTCCGCAAAATCGCGCGTCCGCTGATCCGCTGCGCGTTTGTCGGGAAAGCGCTGATCACGCTCGACAAATTTTAGCATGTCCGCACCGGCCATGGCCGCACGCTCCCCATCCGGTCCATCACTGACGTTCGATGATGGACGGGCGCAGCGAGGGTCACGCCGTCATCGTGAACTGACCCGCTCTATACGCCGCTTGCGCTCCCAGTGCATCGGGCAACCCTACATTTACGGCAATATTGGGAACTAAATATATGCTACATGTGTAAATGTGCGGGGATGCACGAGCTCACGATCGACAATTAGGTCAATATTAATGACCAACTTGCCCCAGCCAGATCAGCGCCCCGATGCCGGCAATGATGCGATACCAGGCAAAGGGCGCGAAACCAAAGCGTGTGATCGCCGCGACAAAGGCTTTGACGACAATGATGGCGACAATGAACGATACGACAAAGCCGATGGCAATCAGGTCGAGCTGCTCGCTCGTCACCTGGTCCCATCCCTTTGCCATTTGCAGCACGGTTGCCCCCGTCAATGTCGGCACGGCGAGGAAAAAGCTGAACTCTGCGGCGGTCTTGCGGTCGACACCCATCGCCATCGCCCCCAAAATGGTCGCGCCAGATCGGCTGACTCCGGGGATCATGGCGAGGCATTGAACAATGCCGATCATCGCTGCGGTGCGGGTGGGCACGGCTGCGACGCCACCGCTGTCGCGCGGTGCGGCAAATCGTTCGACGATCAATATGGCTATGCCGCCGACGATCAGCGCCCAGGCAACAATATGCGCGTTACCCAGCATCAATTCGATCGTGTCGCCAAAGGCTAGCCCGAGCAGCACCGCAGGGAAAAAGGCGATGAGCAGGTTGCGGACAAAGGCGACGGCGGACGCCTCCCACCCCATCAACCCCGTCGTGACCGACCAGAATGTCCGCCAATAGAGGACGACGATGGCCAGGATCGCGCCGGGCTGGATGGCGATGTTGAACAATTCCCACTTTGACTGATCATAACCCATCAGTTCGGTCGCGAGGATCAGGTGTCCGGTGGACGAAACCGGCAAATACTCTGTCAGCCCCTCGACGATGCCGAGGATGATTGCGGTGATGACGAGGTCCATCAGGCTGATACCTTGCCCGCAAACCGGCCATGCTGGCGGTAAATATCCAGCCACCCGGGCGCGATGGCATCCATGGGCTTTGCCGTAATGCCGAGGTCGGCGAGCGTCGCTGCGTCGTCCGCCACAACATTGTCGCGACCCAGCATCAGCCATTGGTCGCGGGTGATCGGCGCGCCAGGCATCCACCCCGAGTTCGCGTTCCACCGGCTCGCCGGCGCGTATCGCTTCATCGGCGAATGTGAACGGGTCGCGCGTGTT
>CAZAWL010000237.1:0-3609 GCA_964488705.1 uncultured Sphingopyxis sp. | reverse complement strand
GCCCTATTCGGTCGGTGAAGTCGGCCGCTTTGGTGCGCCGGGCCGCCGCGAAGTCGGCCATGGCAAGCTCGCCTGGCGGGCACTGCACCCTGTGCTGCCGGCCAAGGATGATTTCCCCTACACCATCCGCATCCTCTCCGACATTACCGAATCCAACGGGTCGTCGTCGATGGCGACGGTGTGCGGTGGCTGTCTGTCGATGATGGATGCCGGCGTGCCGATCACCCGTCCGGTGTCGGGTATCGCCATGGGCCTCATCCTCGAAGGCGACGACTATGCCGTCATCAGCGACATATTGGGTGACGAGGACCATCTCGGCGACATGGATTTCAAGGTAGCGGGCACGTCCGAAGGCATCACCACGATGCAGATGGACATCAAGATTGCCGGCATCACCGAAGACATCATGCGCACCGCGTTGGCGCAGGCCAAGGAAGGTCGCGCCCACATTCTGGGTGAAATGGCCAAGGCGCTGGGCGAGGTTCGCTCCGAACTGTCTGCCCATGCGCCGCGCATCGAAACGCTGCAGATCGACAAGTCAAAGATCCGCGACGTCATCGGCACCGGCGGCAAGGTCATCCGTGAAATCGTGGCGACCACCGGGGCAAAGGTCGACATCGACGACGAAGGGCTGATCAAGGTCAGCAGCTCCGACCTGTCGCAGATCGAAGCCGCGATGAACTGGATCAAGGGCATCGTCGAAGAAGCCGAAGTCGGCAAAATCTATGACGGCAAGGTCGTGAACCTCGTCGACTTTGGCGCGTTCGTGAATTTCATGGGCGGCAAGGACGGCCTCGTCCACGTCTCCGAAATCCGCAACGAACGGGTGGAAAAGGTCGCCGACGTCCTGGCCGAAGGTCAGGACGTGAAGGTCAAGGTTCTCGAAATCGACCCGCGCGGCAAGGTCCGCCTGTCGATGCGCGTGGTTGATCAGGAAACCGGCGAAGAGCTGGAAGACACCCGCCCGCCCCGCGAGCCGCGCGAAGGCGGTGACCGTGGCCCGCGCGGTGACCGTGGCGGTCGTGACGACCGTGGTGGCCGCCGCCGTCCCGGTGGTGATCGGGATCGCGGTCCGCGCGATGATCGCGGCCCCCGTGGCGAAGGGCGGGGCGACCGGGGTGACCGCCCGCGCCGTGAACGCTCGGATGATGGCGATGCGCCCATCGACGGCGGCCATGTGCCGGATTTCCTGAAGGACTGATCCGGTTCTGAACGCAATGCAAAGGGGCCTCGTGAGCGATCACGGGGCCCTTTGTCTTATGCCTGTCGGCTATTCCCCCGGGCTCGCGGCGCTGCCCGCCAGCAGGCCGCCGTCGAGCATCACTTCGCTGCCCGTCATATAGGCGGCTTCGTCGCTGGCCAGCAGCACCGCTATCGCCGCAACCTCCTCCACCGTACCGAACCGGCGCATCGGCGTATCGGCGACCATGGCCGCCATCCGCGCCTCCCGGTCGGGGCCGTCGCCCAGCAATGCCTCCCACATCGGTGTCAGGATCGCCGCCGGGTGGATCGAGTTGCACCGGATGGCCAGACCCTGTGCCGCGCAATAGAGCGCAACGCTTTTTGTGTGGTTGCGGATCGCCGCCTTTGACGCGGCATAGGCGGCAGCACCGGGGATGCCGACCAGACCCGATCGTGACGACATGTTGATGATTGCGCCACGGCCCGCCCCCCGCATCGCCCGTATGGCGTAACGGCAGCCCAGAAAGCAGCCGTCATTATTGACCGCGTGAACGCGGCGCCACGCGGCAAGCGACGCATGTTCTGGGTCGTGCGGGCCGGTGTGGCCGCCCTCAAAGCCAGTAATCCCCGCATTGTTGACGAGGATGTCGATGACGGGGTGGCTCGCCTCCAGCGCCAGCCAGTCGTCCTCGCTTGCGACGTCAAACTGCAGAAAGGTCGCGCCCATCGCAGCGGCCATGGCTGCACCGGCGTCCCCGTCGATGTCGAGGATGGCGACCTCTGCGCCTTCACGGACGAATGCGGCAGCGATGGCGGCGCCAATGCCGCGGGCGCCACCGGTCACGATGGCGCGTTTATGATGTAATCTGGTCATGAAAAATTCTCGGGCAATGATGGTGCGAACGGCCGCGCCGCGCTGTGCGGCACGAATGGATGGTCAAAACGGCCAACGCCTTAGTTGTTCACGACACCTGCTCCTCACGCTTTGGCGAGCATAGGTTGCACCGGCCGTGCAGGCAAGCGGCGGCGCGTCGACCGTCTACTCCGCCGCGAGCAACTCCGCCGCGCCCAGGTCGACCGACACCAGCCGGCTGACACCCTGTTCCAGCATGGTGACGCCGAACAGCCGGTGCATGCGCGCCATCGTCGCGGCATTGTGCGTGACGATAAGATAGCGTGTCTCGGTTTCCGCCACCATCGCGTCGAGCAGGTCGCAGAACCGCTCGACATTGGCATCGTCGAGCGGTGCGTCGACTTCATCGAGCACACAGATCGGCGCGGGGTTGGTCAGGAACAGCGCAAAGATGAGCGCGATGGCGGTCAGAGCCTGTTCCCCGCCCGACAGCAATGTCAGCGTCGCCAGCCGCTTGCCCGGCGGTTGCGCCATAATTTCGAGGCCGGCCTCCAGCGGGTCGTCGCTGTCGACCAGCGCCAGATGCGCCTGTCCGCCGCCGAACAGGGTCGTGAACAGCCGCCGGAAATGCTGGTCGACCTGTTCGAACGCCTCCAGCAACCGCTGCCGCCCCTCGCGGTTCAAATGGCCGATCGACCCGCGCAGCCGGTTGACCGCCTGTTGCAGTTCGTCGGCTTCCGCGGCGGCGCTGGCATGCTCGCCCTCCAGCTCGGCCAGTTCCTGCGCGGCGACGAGGTTGACGGGACCGATGCGCTCGCGGTCCTGATGCAACCGTTCATGGGTCGCGCTTTCTTCGGCGGGGTTGGTGATGCTGTCCCCATCAAAGCCCGCCTTTTCGGGCAACAGCGGCGGCGGGCACTGGAACCGTTCACCCGACACCCGGCCCATTTCGATGCGGCGGCTTTCAGCATTGTCGGCGCGGGCGCTGGCTCCGGCACGCGCCTCACGCGCATTGGCGAGCGTTTCACGCGCCATGTCGAGCGCGGCATCAAGCCGCTGCATCGCCTCTGTCGCGGATCGTTCGGCTGCCAGCGCGTCAGCCAATTGACCGGCAATCGTCTGTGCCTCGGCCGTCGCGGCGACGATGTGTGCGTCCATCGCTGCGGGCTTGTCAGCCAGCGTCGCCAGTTCGCGCGCGATATCGGCTGCGCGGTCGTTCATCGACGCGATCCGGCGTGCCGCCTCTCCGGCGCGCGCTTTCCAGCCGCGCATTTCGGCCTGCGCCTCGATCTGCGCCTCGCGCAGCCGGGCGACGTCGCGGTCGATCGCGTCAATCGCATCGCGCACCGCCGCCAATGTCGTTCGCGCCGCCTGCGCCGCACCGTCGCGCTGGTCGAGCAGCGCCTGGGTGCCTACCCCGTCGGGCAGTGCGGCCAGCACTGTTGCGGCGCCGGTTGCGGCGGTCTCTGCCTCATCACGTTCTTCGGCGACCGTGCTACGGGGATCCGCCACATGCGCGCTGGTGGCGCGATGCCGGTCGAGCGCCGCCTCTGCCTGATCGGCGGCCCGACGCG
>CAZAWL010000236.1:0-3613 GCA_964488705.1 uncultured Sphingopyxis sp. | reverse complement strand
GCGACGTCGTGCGATTGCCGATATTGTCGCACAGGAATCGGCCCGCCAGCAACGGGTCGCACTGACCGCGGAAGAAAAACAGGTTTTCGTCCAGCGTCACTTCGTCATAATTCAGCGAATAGCGCAGCAACAGCGACAGAAATTCGTTCAGCGGCACGCCCGCCTGTACCGACAGACCGGTCGTTACCTGCTGGAATGTGGTGTTGCGGCTATTGTTGATAAAGTTGAACGAGTTGAGGTCGCGGCGGAAAATCGCGCCCGACACGGCGATGTTGCGGTCGAAAATGTTCGGTTCGGAAAAGCTCAGTTCGACCGATTTGGAAAATTGCGAATAATTGACCGAGGCGCCGATCGTCTGGCCCAAACCCCGGAAATTGCGCTGGCGGATCGACCCCTGCAGAATGAAATTCTCGATCGAGGAAAAACCGGCCGACAGCGACAATTCACCGGTCGGGCGCTCCTCGACATTGGCCGCCAATATGATGCGGTCGGGCGTGGAGCCCGGATTTTGTTCGATTTCCAGATTTTCCTGAAAATAGCCGAGGCTGTTGATCCGGTCCTGCGACCGGCTGACCAGGAAACTGTTGAACGCGTCGCCTTCGTTCAGGCGGAACTCGCGGCGGATGACCTTGTCGGCGGTCAGCGTATTGCCGTTGACGTCGATGCGCTCGACGTAAACGCGCGAACTTTCTGCCAATTGAAAGGTGATGCCCATGGTGCGCGTTTCGCGGTTGCGTTCGAAACGCGGGCGCACATCGGCAAAGGCATAGCCCAACAGGCCGGCGGTTTCTTGCAACTGTTCGACGGTGTCTTCAACCAGCTTGGCGTTATAAAAATCGCCCTCATGCATCGGCAGCAGACTTTGCAGGCCTTCGGGCGTGAAGTCGCGCAGCTGGCTTTCGACCCTCACTGGTCCAAATGTGTAGCGTTCGCCTTCTTCGACGACATAGGTGATGATGAAATCCTGCCGGTCGCTGGTCAGTTCGGCGACGGCCGACACCACGCGGAAATCGGCATAACCCTGTGTCAGGTAAAATTGCCGCAGCTTTTGCTGGTCGTAGGCCAGCCGGTCGGGGTCATAGGTTGTGTTGGAAGACAACAGCGTGGTCAGTCGCCGTTCGCGTGTCGCCATTTCCCCCTTCAACTGACCGTCGGAAAAGGCTTCGTTGCCGATGATATTGATCTGGCGGACGCGGCTGCGCTCACCCTCGGTGATCTCAAAGACGATATCGACGCGATTCTGGTCGAGCCGGACAAGCTGCGGTTCGACCGTCGCGGCATAGCGCCCCTGGCGACGGTATAGCTCGAGGATGCGGGCCACGTCGGCGCGCACCCGGCTGCGCGTATAGATCTGCCGCGGCGCGAGCCGTAATTCGGGGTTGATCTTGTCATCCTTGATGCGGCGATTGCCCTCCAGGATGATGCGGTTGATCACGGGGTTTTCCGTGACCTGGATGACGAGCGCGCCGTCATTGTCGGTAATCTGGAATGCCGAAAACAGCTCTGTCTGCGACAGCGCGCGCAGCGCCCCGTCCAGTGTCGCGCGCGTATAGGCCTGGCCGACGGTCAGGCGCGCATAGGCGCGCACCGTATCGGCCTCGAGCCGCTGGTTGCCGACAACGGTGATGGCACGGATCGTCCGCTCGGCAGCCGGCGCCTCTGCAATGGCGGGCGTCGTGGCCTGCATTGCGGGCAGGACTGTCGCGATCGAGCCGTCCGCCAGCACCACGACCGGCAGCGATTGCGCATAGGCCGCCGCTGTCTGGCTGGCCAAAAATGACGTCGCGAGCAGCGACGAAACACAGGAATTGAACAGGCGGCGGGGCGTCAACACTTACGGCAATCCTTCCAAAACATCGCTTTAACGGCCTGAGTCCCCGTCAGCCCAATAGAAACAGCGCGGTGCCCCTCTGCCCCAACCACGTCAGCCAATCAACCCGGCCAACCGTTGCCAAAGCCCGAAAGACGATAAATCGTTGAATGTCACGACAATCATCAACAACAGCATCGCGGCAAAACCCACCTGATAAGCCAATTGTTGCGCACGGATGCTGACCGGCCGGCGGCGGATCGCCTCAGCGGCGTTGAACAGCAAATGCCCGCCATCGAGCATCGGAACGGGCAATAGATTGACGAACCCCAGATTGAGAGAGATCAGCGCCACGAAATAGAGAAACGCCGCAACGCCCAGCGACGCCTGTTCACCCGACGCCTTTGCAATGCGCAACGGCCCGCCAAGGTCGGCCACCGACCGTTGGCCAACCAGCAACTGCCCGATCACTTCGGCCATCTGGCGCGTAATTCCCCACGCCATGTCGGTCGCCACCACCGGCGCCTCGATAATCGATACCGGTGCAAAGGCGACGTCGGTTGCCCGCACGCCGATGACAGCGCGCTCCAGCTCATTGCCGAACGAGTCGCGATCCGTAACCAGACGCGGCGCGAAATTGAGCGTCAGCCGCCGCCCGTCGCGGTCGACGACAAAATCCATCATCTCGCCGGGACGGTGCATCACCGCCAGCTGCATGTCCTGAAACGTGTCCATCGACCGGCCGTCGATCGAAACGAAGCGGTCGCCGGGCAGCACGCCGGCCGCCGCAGCGGGCGACCCCGCCTCCACCGCCGAAGCAACGGCAGCCGTAATCATCCGCCCATAGGCGAGCGCGAAGCCGGACAGGATGATGATGGCGAGCAGGAAATTGGCAGCCGGACCGGCAGCGACCGTCAGCGTGCGCCGCCACAGCGATGCAGCGGCAAAACTGCCCTCCGGTTCGCTCGCGCCGACTTCATGCGGAGACGACACCGCGTCGCCGTCGCCGGCAAACTGGACATAACCGCCCAGCGGCATCCATCCGACCTTCCAGCGCGTACCGCGCCGGTCGGTCCACCCCGCCACTTCGCGACCAAAGCCGATGGAAAATGTTTCTGCGCGAATACCGCACAGGCGGCCGACCCAGTAATGGCCAAGCTCGTGAAAAAAGACCAACGGGCCGAGCACCGCCAAAAAGGCAAGCACGGTCCAGATCAGCGATGGTTGATCAGTCAGCGGCAAATTCTCTCACCATTTCCTGCGCGCGGTCGCGACATTCACGATCCAGCTTGAACACTTCATGAAGCGATTGTGGCGCTGGTGGGGCAAAACGCGCCATCGCCTGCTCAACCAGCGCTGCTATCGCCGGAAACGGGATTTGTCCCGCCAAAAATGCAGCGACGGCGACCTCGTTCGCGGCATTGAGCTGCGCTGGACGACCGCCACCCTCCAATATGGCTGCACGGCACAGCCGGGTGGCGGGAAACAGCCCTTCGTCCGGCGGCGCAAAATCCAGCCGGCCAATCGCGGCGAGCGCGAGCGGCGGGCACGGCGTTGCCATCCGCTGCGGCCAGGCGAGCGCGCTGGCGATGGGCACGCGCATATCGGGCGGGCCGAGCTGTGCGATGGTCGATCCGTCGACATATTCGACCATCGAATGCACCACCGACTGCGGGTGGATGATGATGTCGAGCCGGTCGAGGCCGACCGGAAACAGATGATAGGCCTCTATCAGTTCAAGCCCCTTGTTGAACATCGTGGCGCTGTCGACGCTGATCTTGGCGCCCATCGACCAGTTCGGGT
>CAZAWL010000235.1:0-3622 GCA_964488705.1 uncultured Sphingopyxis sp. | reverse complement strand
GCGATCCCGCTGCCATTGCCACCGGGATCGCGGCGGTGCTCGCGTCACCGGCCGACCGCGCAACATTGTCGGCGCAAACCCATGCGCGGTTTGACTGGCAACGCCATGGCGCGGAATTGGCGGACCATCTGCGCGCCATCGCTTCCATCTGACCGGGTCAGCCGATAGGAATGGCGAAGACTGGCAAAGGATTGAACCATGACGGACACAGCTGATTCTGCGACCACCCCGCCGCTGCTCGATTGCGCGGTGCGCGACGGCGTGCTCATCATCACGCTCAACCGGCCAGAGGCCAAAAATGCGGTGAACAAGGCGCTGGCCGAAGGCGTTGCCGCCGCGCTCGACCGGCTCGACAGCGACCCGGAATTGCGCGTCGGCATCATCACCGGCGCCAATGGCACTTTCTGTTCGGGCATGGACCTCAAAGGCTTTTTGCGCGGTGAAACGCCAACTGTCGCGGGCCGCGGCTTTGCCGGCCTGACCCAGGCCCCGCCCGCCAAGCCGCTGATCGCCGCGGTCGACGGCTTTGCGCTGGCCGGCGGCATGGAAATCGCACTCGCCTGCGACCTCATCGTCGCCAATCGCGACGCCAAATTCGGCGTGCCGGAGGTCAAGCGCGGGCTGGTTTGTGCCGGCGGCGGGCTGCTGCGCCTGCCCCGCCAAATGCCCTATCGCATCGCGATGGAGCTGATCCTGACCGGCGATCAATGCACCGCACAACAGGCCTATGACTGGGGCCTTATCAATCAGGTGTGCGACGGCCCGGCGCTGGAGTCGGCATTGGCGCTCGCGGCGCGCATTGCGTGCAACGGCCCGCTCGCTGTCGCGGCATCGAAACAGGCGGTCGTGGCGTCGCGCCTGTGGCCGGAAGAAACCATGTGGAAACAGCAAAATGCCATGGTCGGCCATGTGTTCGTTTCCGCCGATGCGCGCGAAGGGGCCGCCGCCTTTGCCGAAAAGCGTCCGCCAAATTGGCAGGGCAAGTGAGCGGACCTGACGATCCGCACAGGCCGCACCGGCGGCGCAACCCGTTGACGGGTCGCCATGTCATCGTGTCGCCGCACCGCGCCCAGCGGCCATGGCTGGGGCAGGAGGATGCTGTCGCACCCGCCGCCCTGCCCAGTCACGACCCGGATTGCTACCTGTGTCCCGGCAACAGCCGCGCCGGCGGGGCGCAGAACCCGGACTATGCCGGGCCGTGGGTGTTCGATAATGATTTTCCGGCCCTGCTCGACAATGCACCGCCGCATGGCGACGGCGCGGACCCGCTATTTGCGCGATCGGAACTGACCGGCACCTGCCGCGTTCTGTGTTTTTCCGCCGACCATGCGGCCAGCCTGCCGCACCTTTCCCCCGCTGGCATGCGTGCCGTCGTCGACTGTTGGTGCGAAGAGGCGGCGACGCTCGGCCGCACCTATCGCTGGGTCCAGATTTTTGAAAACAAGGGCGCCATGATGGGTTGTTCCAACCCGCACCCGCATGGCCAGATCTGGGCGACCGATTTCCTGCCCGACGAAGCGGCGCTGGAGGACGCGAACCAGCGCGCCTATCTGGCCGCGCATGGCCGCCCGATGCTGAGCGACGTCGCCGATAGAGAGGCTGCCGATGGCGCGCGGACCATCATCGCCAATGACGACTGGATCGTGGTCACGCCCTTTTGGGCGAGCTGGCCGTTCGAGACGCTGCTGCTGCCACGGTTCGGCATTGCGCGCCTGCCCGACTTGGCACCCGAACGGCGCGAAACGCTCGCCTGCATCATCCAGCAACTGACGCGCGGCTATGACGCACTGTTCGGGGTCAGCTTTCCCTATTCGATGGGCTGGCACGGTGCCCCCTTTGATGGCGACGACCATCGCGGCTGGCAGTTGCACGCCCATTTCTATCCGCCGCTGCTGCGTTCGGCGACGGTACGCAAATTCATGGTCGGTTATGAAATGCTGGCGGAGGCGCAGCGCGATCTGACGCCCGAACAGGCCGCCGCACGGTTGCGCGACGCGGTCGGCCAGACAGGCGTCGCGTGACCGCACCGACCAGCCCCACTGCCCGCGCGCTCACGGCCTATCGTGCGCACTTTGGCGGCGAACCGGCCCATCTGGTGCGTGCACCCGGCCGGGTAAACCTGATCGGCGAGCATACCGATTATAATGACGGCTTTGTTCTGCCGATGGCCATCGACCGCGAAACGGTGGTTGCCGTCGGCCCTGCCCCGGATGGCCGGATACACAGCCTTGCCTGCGATTTCGGGGCGGATCGCGATGCCTTTGCGCCACAACTGCCGGTTGCTCCCGCCACCGCGCTGTGGGCCAATTATGTGCGCGGCGTTGCACAGGCGCTGATGGCCGATGGTACGGCGCTCGCTGGCGCGCAGCTGGCGATTGCCGGCGACGTACCGCTGGGCTCGGGCCTCTCATCCTCCGCCGCACTCGAAATTGCGGTCGGTCAGGCGCTGGTGACGATCGCGGGGGGGCGCATCGACCCGACCCGGCTCGCGCAGTTGGCGCAGTCGGCGGAAAATGACTTTGTCGGCTGTGCCTGCGGCATCATGGATCAATTGATTTCGGCGCGCGGCCGCGCCGGTCACGCCCTGATGATCGACTGTCGCACCCTCGCCTGCACGCCCGTGGCCCTGCCCGCCGACTTCGCAGTCATCATCGCCCATAGCGGCGTTCGGCACGCCCATGCCGACGGCGAATATAATAGCCGCCGCGCCCAGTGCGAGCTTGCGGCCCGGCATTACGGGGTGCCGGCACTGCGCGATCTGTCGCTTGATTCGCTGGAGGCCGGTCGTGCCGAACTCGACCCGGTTGCGCGCGCGCGCGCGCGCCACGTCGTCAGCGAAAATGCGCGGGTCATTGACGCGGCAGCAGCGCTTGCCGCGGGCGACCTCACCGGCATGGGCGCCTTGATGGAGCAATCCCACCAGTCGATGCGCGACGATTTTGCCATCACCGTACCCGCCATCGACCGGCTACAGGCGATTATGGCGGCTGTGACGGCTGGCCAGTGCGGCGCGCGCATGACCGGCGGCGGCTTTGGCGGCTGTGTCATCGCCGTCACCGGCAGCGGCCAAGTCGCGTCGGTCGTCGATGCCATCGCACGCGATTATCGCGACCCGGCGGGCAACCCCGCCGAGACATTTGTCTGCCGCGCGGTTGACGGTGTCGGCACGGCGCAAGTGTAGCGGGAGGGAGGGACCGGCAATGCAACACCGCAATGTGCGTGGAAAAATCCGTTACACGTCGGCCAAGGCGGGGCGTGAGGGGGTGGAGCGCGGGCGCGAATGGTTCAACTTTACCCATCATGCCGACGGGTCGGTCATCATGACCGCCCAGTGCGAGATAGAGGACCCGGACCCCCGGCATTGGCGCTCTGAAATAAAGCCTGAGCGGAGAAACCACCAGGCTTTGGCACTGGCGGCAACGGTCCGGGAGGAATAGGACCACTGGTGGAATTTCTCTGACTCTGGCTCATATTGTTCCAGCCGGCATCAGTAGATAGTTTCACGGAAGTAGATGGTGTCTGAGCGGAAGCTGCACCGCGCACATTGCGCACAACAGGTTTCCAATCATCGGAATCATCTGCTTCTGGCTGTGGAATATTTTGAAATTGCTGCTGATTTTTC
>CAZAWL010000234.1:0-3633 GCA_964488705.1 uncultured Sphingopyxis sp. | reverse complement strand
GCGATTCCAGCCGGCAATCCTGCCCCCATTTGACGAATATGGTGACGATGCCGGTGTCCTGGCAGATCGGCCGGTGCCCCTCTGCACACATGCGGCTGTTGGTCAGTATCTGCGCAATCGCATCCTTGGCGGCGGGCGACTGTTCGGCGTCATAGGCGTCACCCAGCGCGCGGATATAATCCATCGGGTGGAAATAGCTGATATATTGGAGCGCGTCGGCAACGCTGTCGATCAGGTCGGCTTCGCGGATCGTGACGGTCATGGCAGGGCCCCTTGTTGGCGAAACGGATGATGCGACTCTCGATTGTCTCGGGCGACTTTACGGCTGACACGCGGCGGGTCAATTCTATCGGTTCACCAGAAACACGACATAGCCGCGAAACAGCGGGTTGTCGCTGAGGCCATCGGGTTCCTGCCATGTGCCGCCCTGGACCAGCCCGACCTTGAACGGCACCGGCATGCGCGCAAAGCGGTCCGCATAGCGGCGATGGTCGGGCACGGTCTGCCGCCCCTGATAGGTCTGGATGACGATTTCGTCGGCCACGCCGCCCAGCGTACGCAGGTCCGCCACGTCAGCCTGGCTCGCCCAGTCGGCGAGGCCGGTGACCGACAACCGGGCATCGGCTGGCAGTTCGGCCCTCAACGCGCGCAGCGCCCGCGCATAGCCGGCAAGGCCCCGCGTGGCCGCATCAAAGTCGATCTGCACACCCGCGACGCGGTTGCCTGCGGCGCGCCAGGCGGCAAGGTCGCGCCGCATCCGTTCGGGCAACGCATTGCCCCAACCGGTCGTTTCGACACGATAGACCAGCCACAGTTCGGCGTGCGGCAAGCGTGGCACACCGGCGCGCATCGGCTCCACCCGGTCAGGCGCATTCGCGCGCACTTCGCCCGCCAGCACATAGAGCGTGCGGGCCTGCGCCAGCACCGGTTGCGGCTGCACCCCGGCCCACAGCCAAAAGGCGTCATGGTCAGCCGCATCCACCCGCTGAGCCGATGGCGCGCAGCCGGCGACGAGGCCGAGCAGTGCAAGCGCCGCGATCAGACGGGCGGAGGCTGCCACCCTACCAGTAAAATTCGAGCTGCCGCGCCCAGCGTGACTGCGGGTAGCTGCGCTTGAGCATCTGGAACCAGGCGCGGCGCTGGCTGAGCGGCACATCGGTGGCGTCGCATCCATTATTGCCGCTGGGCGCATAGCAGCGCACGGCACGATAGAGCGCATAGGCCTTGTTATCGGCGCTGGCCCTGGGATTGGCGATGATGGCGCGATAGGCCGACAGGCGCGACCAGCGCTCCCCCGGGAAGAGGGAGGGTGCGCCGCCCAGTTCATCGGCCGGCGGTGCATCATCGATCAACCCGACCGGACCAT
This sequence comes from uncultured Sphingopyxis sp., assembly GCA_964488705.1. Lineage (GTDB taxonomy): Bacteria > Pseudomonadota > Alphaproteobacteria > Sphingomonadales > Sphingomonadaceae > Sphingopyxis. The sequence continues at coordinate 2,267 of CAZAWL010000234.1, read as the reverse complement.
AGCCTGACGGGTCGAGCCCGTTGGTTCGGACAAATTCGCCCAGGCACAGCAATGCCGTGCTGTCGCGCGGGTTGACCGCCAGCTGCGCCGCCACCACGCGCAGGGCGGGGCAGGCGAAATCGGTGCTGCCCTGCCAGTCAAAGATTTCGACATTGACCAGCCGCGCCATGCCATAATCCATATCCTGGTTTTCGGGCGGGTTGCGCCGCGGCAGCGCGTCATAATCGATACCGAATGCCACATAATTGCCGCGCGTCAGCTGTTTGTAGAGCAAGACGAATTGCGCAACCGCCCGTTCGTCGGCCGGAACGGCGGCATTGCGCGCCTGTTGCCGCAAAATATCGGCGCCCGCCCCATAGCGCAACAACCGCCAGCGCGTTTCGGGGTCAGTGATGAGCGAATCGGCCGCAAATATCCGCGTCATGCCGCCGTGCCGTTCCTCATACAGGGCGAGCGCCAGTTCGGCATTGGCCCGCTGAAGCGTGCCGGCGCTGCCCTCGGTAGACGCGACCAGCGCCCGACGCGCGCCGGCATCGCCGCGCGCATCGAGTGCCTGCGCACGCAACAGACGGCGGCTATGCGCCAGATAGCTGGTGGCGGGACCGTCGCCGGTTTCCGGAATCAGGCCAAGTGCCACATCCGGCCGACGGTCGACATGAAAGGCATAGGAGGCGAGCACATAGGCATAGAGCGCGTCATGCCCCGCGAAATGGCGGCGCTGCGCCTCCAGTTCCGCCCGAGTGACGACCGGCGGGTCATAGGCGCGCTCGTCCGGGTCGGCTGACTGGCGCATCGCCTTCAGATCAAGCACGGCGAGGATCAGCGGGTGGGTCACGGCGCTGCGCGGCAGGCCCGCCGCCTGATAGTCGGTGCGTTCGCGCCCGATGGCGTCCATCAACCGCAGGTCAAATTCCTGCACCAGGTCGATGAGGCTGTCGCTGCGCTTTGCGGCGTCAGCTTGGTCAAATTGCCAGGCAAAATCGGCGAGCAGCGCGGCATCGTCGCCCGCCAGACGATGCACCCGGCGCAGGAGGCCGCGTGCGGAGGCGGCATAACGCCCGTCGGGAAAAGTCGACAGATAGGCAGTGAGCGCGTTTTGCGCCCCCGCCACATTCTGCCCGTTGGCCGGGTTGGCCTCTATATCCCCATAATCGCTGATCGCGCCGTCGCTCGCCTGATTCACCCGTGTGCGGGCGACCATGTACAGCGCCGCTTCGCGCACCCAAGGCACATCGGCTGCCGCCGCGCTCGAAAAGGCCGTCGACGCGTCATCCCAGCGTCCGGCATAAAAGGCATCGGCACCGCGCGCATAGCTGGCAAAAAACGCCGCCTTTCGGTCACGAAATGCGGGCACCGGCACGACCGGTTGTTTGCCTGATGACGTTGAACAGCCTGTACCCGCCTGACGCAAGCCGATCAGCGCCGCGACATCAGCGCCGCTCAGGCCGCGCGTTGCGCGCACCGCGTCGGCAAAAGCCGTACGCCCGGCCAGATCGGTCTGGCACCGTGTGCCACGCTGGTCTTCGCCCGACGCGTCCGGTGTGCCCTCATCGCGGTCGGGCGTCCTGCGCCCGCTGGCGATGCGGCTCGCGAAATAATAGAAATCATAGGGCCGGACCGCGCCGCTGCGCGGGCGATATTCGTTGGTCAGCATGTCGGTGCGGCCGACATCGCCATAACGGTCGTGCAGCAGCATGGCGAGGTTGGTGCGCGTATCGTTGCCGGGCGACAGCATGGCGCTGCTGCGGCACTGGCCATAGCTGCGCTGATTGAACGACCAGGTCGCATCACAGCTGTAATCCGAACTCGCGCTGGCACCTGCGGCCCAGGCTGCGGCCATCAGGCTCGCTGCTACCGCCGCCCACCGCAACCGTACCGCCCCCGTCATTGCACCGTCTCCCCTGCATTGCCACGCCGCTCTGAACCATGTGGGATGAATGGCGTCAAAACAAGCGCGTCTGGACAGCGCCGGGCCGGTCATGCGAGGACGGGTGCCATGACGCACAGCCCGAATGCGCCGGAACCGTCGCCGCACGATGACCGGCAGGATGCACCGCCTGACGGGGATCTCGCCCAATTTCTGTCGCGCGAATTGGGCATCGCCGCGCAACCGGCTGGTCCCTCGGACGACGCTGGGGACAGTGCGGCAGGCAGCTGGCGTTGTACTGGGCCATTATGGGTCTGGCGCGGCGGCGGCCAATCGGGCCGGCCGTCCAAGGGCGCATGGTATTTCATCACCATCGACGGGCCGGTGGCGGCGGCGATCC
>CAZAWL010000233.1:0-3641 GCA_964488705.1 uncultured Sphingopyxis sp. | reverse complement strand
ACCCGGCTTTGTCGAAACCGAAATGTCGCTGGATACCCCGCAATATTTTCAGGACGCCTGCAAGCGGCGGGCTGCCGCAGGGCATATCGGCACGCTCGCCGATATGGAGGGGATCGCCGTATTTCTGGCATCGCCGGAAAGCCGCTTTGTGACCGGCCAATCGATCGTCATCGATGGCGGACACAGCATCCACCCGATGTAGCCCGGGTCAGCCGACAAAGCTTACCGGCGCGTCCGCGCGCTGTCGACGATGGCGCCGTTCGGGATCGACACCGAGATGGGCGAGGCTGCCCAGCAGCATGGCGACGGTCAAATCCTCCACCTGTGCGCGCGACAGGGTGCCCTTTTGCAACACGGCGCCGGCCGCAGCCGGCAGACCAAAGCTGATGTCCGTCGCGGCATAGGCTAGATCGCGCGGCAGCGCGAATTCATCGATCAGTATCTCTGCAAAAAAGGCGATTGCAGAGTCACGACTATACTCGGTCGGGTCGCGCAGCCGCGATACGCTGGGTTCCGCCTGCAAACGCTCGATGATGAGGCCGCGCCGGTCGATGTGGTGGAGGTAGACGTGCGTCACAGAGCGGACAAGCTCCGCTATCGTTTTGGCCGAGTCAGCGACCATCACTTGTTGCCGCCGCAAGCGCCGCAATTCGCGGTGCAATAGCGCCTGCAACAGGTCGGTGAGGTTCGGGAAATAATTATAGACGAGCGATTTGCTGATCGCGCAATGCTGGGCGATCCGTTCCACTGTCACGCCGGATAGCCCGTCATCGCCGACGATTTCCGCGGCGGCGTCGAGGATCATGTTCTTGCGCGTTTCCGGGTCCAGCCGGTTGCGCTTTTGTGGTGCGGCCATGGTCATAAGATTGTCACTATCAGAAATCTGCCCTTACGGAAAAGGCACCATGGTCCGAAACTCAGCTGGCCGGCCGGATATAGCTGGCCGGGTCGAGCCAACGCATGGATTCGATCGATTCCGTCGGGCCGGCGCCAGCATCCTCCTGCAATGCGAACAAATTGCCGTCGGGGTCGCGCGCATATTGGATGCGCCACCCACCCATCGTCACCGGGCGCCCGACCATCACCACATTGGCAGCGCGCAGTCGGGCAATTTCCGCCGCAAGGTTACGCACTTCGAACGCGATCAGCGCATGACCCAGCCGGTCGATGGGGCGCGGTGCAGCACCGGCGGGCGTCGGCGGATCGACATATTGCCAGATTTCCATTTCCAGATTGCGCGTGGCGAACCAGCCGCCATGAATCGTGGCGTGATCCAGATTTGCGATGCGCATCAGCCGGGGGTTGCTGGTCGTCACCCGACGATGCGGCGCATAGCCGATGACCTGCTGGTAGAAAGCCAGCATACGGTCGATGTCGGGCGTCGTCAGCGCAACATGCGAAACCCACTCGCTGTCGTTACGACGCGGCCGGTCGACCTGTTCCATCTCTATCATCGTGCCGTCGGGGTCGCGACCATAGGCGTAGGTGACCCCATAACCGCCCACGTCGACCGGGCCATCGCCGGGGGTGATCATCGCCAGACCGGCGGCCCGGAAACGGGCATATCCGGGGTTGGTCGACGGCGACTGGAAACAGATGTGGGTGTAGCCGGGCCCCTGTACCGGCAGGCTGATTGGCGCTGTGGCGCGGCCAGGGTCAAAATCCATCAGCTGCAGGAAAACGGTTGGTGTGCGGACCAGCGCGACGTCGACCACCCCGCGGCTGCCGCTTCGCAGCGCAGTGGGAAAGGCGCTCGCGGGGGCGGTATAGCGGCGTACCAGCTGCACCGACACGGCCCTGCCGTAAAAGGCAAGCGTTGAGTCGATGTCGCTGACGGTAATGCCGATATGGCGGATGCCGCGCACATGTTCGGTCAGCGCCGCAACCTCGCCGGTTGCGGGTGCGACGGGGGCGGGTGTGGCTGTCATGGTCGTACATCCCGACGCGGAACAAGCGAACAGGGCGATGATCGCCAGTGAGATGCCATGTTTCATCGCGGAACTGCGCCTCCCCTCGGACGATAGACGAGCAAGACATTGCCCGCGATTTCGCCGAATTTGTCATAACCGGAATTGATGATCACCATGCCGTTGGCCACCACCGGTCCGGCGCTGTCGATGGACCCGCCACGTCCGGCAACGCCATTGACCGTATTGAACGCGCGGGCGGTTTCGGTCGACCAGATGGGGCGTCCGTCCGCACTGCTATAGGCCGTCAGCCGGCCGTTAAGTGCACCGGCAAAAATGACGCCGGGGGTCACCGTGACGCCCGCCGACAATGATGTCTGGCACGCATAGCCCGGCTGTTCGCAAACCCGCGGTTCAACATGGCTCCACAACGGCCGGCCATCAGCAACGGCAAAGGCGTGCAAGCCGGGGCGCGGCGGGCCGACGGTGCGGTCGTGCCCGGGTGTGTCGGCAATGCCGACATAAAGGGCGCGCCCATCACTCGCCATGCCCCAATGGATGCCGCCGTTAAAGCCGCCCATGCCGACGCGATGCTGCCACAAAATGGCACCCTGGTTCGCCGGGTCGAGGCCATAGATGACGCCGGATTTCTGCCCGGCGAGGATGATGTCGCGGCCACCGGTCAGCCGCACGAGGATCGGCGGCGCTCCAAAATCAAAATCCGGGCCGTTTTCGGTCGGGCAATTTGGGCCGGCGGCACGGCCGCAGGCGGCGTTCCATGCGTCGCCCGACACCGTCTGCCGCACCCATCGGACACGGCCATTGGTCATGTCGATGGCAATGATCGCGTCGCTCATCGCGTTGGCGGGGGATGAGTAATTTTCCCCCGTGCCGACATAGATAAGGCCGCGCCGCGCATCGACGGTTGGCGTTGACCACACCGGCGCGCCGGACGGACCGCGATTGCGCACGCCGGCGGTGCTGTTGGCCTGTGGCGTGGCGACATCAGTCGTGTACATCCGCCATAGGGTCGTGCCGTCGGCGGCGGACAATGCGGTCACTCCGCCGCGAAAGGTGCAGCAGGCATAGTCGGGGTTATAGGCGCTGACGACCTCTGTCGACGACATGGGCACGAACAATCGCCCGCGGTGCAGCGTCACCGAACCGGTGATCGTACCGTCAGGGTGGTCACGCACCGACTTCGTCCATTGCCGCAACCCAGTTCGCGCATCGATGGCGTGCACGGTGCCGGCAAAGTCCCCGAAAAACAGCGACTGTGGCCGGCCATCCGGCCCGGTACTGATGGTCGGGGCAGCGCGCACCTCTGCCCCCGCGTCATAGTGCCACCAGATACAGCCGTCGGCGGGGTTGAGCGCGTAGACGCGGCCGCTCTGGCTGCCGATGAATATCGCGTCGGGCGTCACAGCGGGTTGTGATCGTGCGCGGGTGGCGTCGGGAAAGGCAAACGCCCAGGCCAGTTCCAGCCGACCGGCAGCCGCCGCGTCAATCCCGCCCGCTGCCGCGCTCTGAAACCGGGCATTGGTCAGACCGTTGCCCCAGCGATTCCAGCTCGGCGCTGCGGTAAAGCGCAAGCTGCCGGCACAGCGTCGTCCATCATCGGTCCCGCCTGCCGCACTGGCCAGGGCGTTGCGGCCCAGATATTCGGACAGCACGGCGCGTTCGACCGGGCTGATTGTCGCGCCCTGAACCTTCATCACACCCGTTTCGAGCGCC
>CAZAWL010000232.1:0-3675 GCA_964488705.1 uncultured Sphingopyxis sp. | reverse complement strand
TGCTCGTCCCGCAACTGGGGTTCGCAGGCATGATCTGGGCCATTCACGACTATGTGACGCATGAGGAGGACGAGTTTCTCCGCAGCCAGTCGCTGCGCCAGATATGGATCGCCAGCTATGTCACCTTCATCGCGGTGATCGGCTGGACCGCGCTGGCGATCCTGCTCCGCGTGCCGCCGGGCCAATTGTCGATGGTCATCCTCATCTGGTTCGCCGGCCTCGGCATCGGCCGCATGGTCATAGAGATGCGGGCGTGAAAAACCGCCTGAAAGAGCTGCGCGCCGCGCGTGAGTGGAGCCAGCAGGATCTGGCCGATGCGCTGGGGGTGTCGCGACAGTCGGTCAACGCCATCGAAACCGGCCGCTATGACCCGTCGCTTCCCCTCGCCTTTCGCATTGCCGATGTCTTTGCCCTCGCCATCGAGGACATATTCGTGCGCGGCTGAGCGCCGCTGCGGCCCTTGTCGTTGGTCATCGCCGAGTCTAGGTGGGGGTCCACGAAGCAAGAGGCCCAGACCCATGTTCAACCGCCTGTTCATTGACCATCCGCGCAGTGTCGACGAAAATTACATCGAACATTTCGGTGTCGCCTCACGCTTTGGGGTGACGATGATCTGGGGTGGGCTGTGCGCGCTGGTTCATGCCGTGGTGCCCGGCTGGTGCATCACCACCGGCAGCGACACCATCATCCGGCTGAACCGGATCATGGTCGACAATCGCCGCCGCAAGGGTGAAGCGGTGACACAGATGAACACCGTCGACTGGGTGATCTGACGCGCCGGGCGACGCGCGCAGGCGCACACCCTTTCCCCACCCCGCCGCCGCTGCTATCGCCAGCGTCATGGCGACCGATGCTCCGCGAAACCACCTCTATCTCGTCGATGGCTCCGGCTATATTTTCCGCGCCTATCACCGGCTGCCACCGCTGACCAACCCCGCCGGCGTCCCGGTCGGCGCGGTCTATGGCTATACCGCGATGCTGTGGAAACTGGCCGACGGGCTCGACAAGGCGGAGGGGCCGACGCACCTTGCCGTCATCCTCGACCATAGCGGCAAGTCGTTCCGCAACGAGATGTATGCCGATTACAAGGCGCACCGCCCGCCCGCACCGGAGGACCTCGTCCCCCAATTTCCGCTGATCCGCGATGCAACGCGCGCCTTTTCGCTGCCCTGCATCGAATTGCCCGGGTTCGAGGCCGACGACCTCATCGCCACATACGCCACCGTTGCGAGTGCGGCGGGGTGGGATGTGACCATCGTGTCCAGCGACAAGGATTTGATGCAGCTGGTGACCCCGCACCCGGTGGAGGGTGCGCCGCATGTCGACATGCTCGATACGATGAAAAATCTGCGGCTGGGGCGCGATGCCGTCATGGAGAAATTCGGCGTCGGTCCCGAACGGCTGGGCGATGTGTTGGCGCTGATGGGCGACAGCGCCGACAATGTGCCGGGTGTCGCCGGGGTCGGGCCAAAGACGGCGGCGAAGCTGATCGAAGAACATGGCACGTTGGAGGCTGTGCTCGCCGCCGCACCCGACATGAAACCGGGCAAGCTGAAGGAACGGTTGATCGAACAGGCCGACATGGCGCGCCTGTCGCGGCAACTGGTCGAACTGAAACGCGACTGTCCGTTGCCCGAACCGCTGGAGGCGCTGCGGCTCGACGGCATACCGGCCGAACCGCTGCGCGCATTCCTGACCGAACATGGGTTCAAGAGCATGGCCGCGCGCGTCGGCGGCGCGGACCGGTCGGCCTCTCCTGGCGGGTCGGGCATGGGCAGCACCCCGCCCGGCGGCTTTGGCGGCCGCGCGAGCGCGATGGAAGTTTCGCTGACCCGCGACGGCGGCAGCGGCGCGCCTCCTCCCCCCGCGCCGACACTGCCCGCGCACTCGGCCATCGACCGTACGCGATATGAAACGGTGACGAGCATCGACGCGCTCGACCGCTGGGTGGCGGACGCCCGCGCCATCGGCCATGTGGCCATCGATACCGAAACCGCGAGCCTCGACAGCGTCACCGGCACGCTGGTCGGCGTCTCCCTCTCCACCGCCGCGGGCAATGGCTGTTACATCCCGCTCGGCCATGGCGGGCATGACCTGTTGTCCGAACGGCCCGACCAGATCGCGCTCGCCGATGCGCTGGACCGGCTGCGCCCGCTCTGCGGGGACCCCGGCGTCCTCAAAATCGGCCACAACCTCAAATATGATATGGGCGTGCTGGCACAGCACGACATCGTCATCGCCCCCTATGACGACACGATGCTGCTGTCCTTCGCTCTCGATGCCGGGGCGCATGGCCACGGCCTCGACGAACTGGCCAAAATGCACCTCGACCATCAATGTATCGCGTTCAAAGAGGTGTGCGGCACCGGCAAATCGCAGATCAGTTTTGCCGAAGTGCCACTGGACCGCGCCACCGCCTATGCTGCGGAGGATGCCGAGGTCGCGCTGCGCCTGTGGCAATTGCTGCGCCACCGTTTGTGGCAGGAGGGCGGCACGCGCATCTATGAACAGGTTGACCGGCCCTTGCCCGCCGCCGTGATGGCGATGGAGCGGCAGGGCATCTGTGTCGACCGCGAAGCGCTGGCCCGGCTGTCGCACAGTTTTGCCGAGGATATGGCGCGGCTCGAAGCGGCCATCCATGCCGAAGCGGGCGGCCCCTTCACCATCGGCAGCCCAAAGCAATTGGGCGAGGTCTTGTTCGACAAACTCGGCCTCAAGGGCGGGCGCAAGGGCAAGTCGGGCGACTGGTCGACCGATATTGGCGAGCTGGAGCGGCTGGAACGCGACGGCGTGCCGATTGCGCGCATGATCCTCGAATGGCGGCAGGTCGCGAAACTCAAATCCACCTATACCGACGCTTTGCAGGAACAGATCAACCCGGCGACGGGCCGTGTCCACACCAGTTACAGCCTGGTCGGCGCACAAACCGGGCGGCTGTCGTCCACCGACCCCAATCTGCAAAACATCCCGATCCGCACCGAAACCGGGCGGCAAATCCGCGAAGCCTTTGTCGCTGCACCCGGGCATGTGCTGATCGCCGCCGACTATAGCCAGATCGAACTCAGGCTCGCCGCGCACATGGCCGATGTGCCGCAGCTAAAGGACGCATTTGCGCAAGGCGCGGACATCCACAGCCGCACCGCCATCGAATTGTTCGGGGAGGTCAACCGCGACACCCGCGCCAAGGCCAAGACCGTCAATTTTGCCATCCTTTATGGCATTTCGCGCTGGGGGCTGGCAGGTCGGCTGGAGATTTCGTCCGATGAGGCACAGGCCATCATCAGCCGCTATTTCGAACGTTTCCCCGGCATTTCGGACTATATCCGCGAGACGCTGGAACGGGCGCGGACGACGGGCTTTACCGAAACCTTGTTCGGCCGCAAGACGTGGTTCCCGCGCCTGACCAGCAGCAACCAGACCGAACGGCAAGGGAGCGAGCGCGCTGCCATCAACGCGCCGATACAGGGCACCAGCGCCGACATCATCAAACGCGCCATGGCACGGATGGACGCGGCCCTGGCGCGCGAGGGGCTGGGCGCGGTCAAAATGCTGCTGCAGGTGCATGACGAGCTGGTGTTCGAAGCACCCGAAGCGCTGGCCGACCGGGCCATCCCGGTCATCAAGGCGGTGATGGCAGGCGCTGCGGAACCGGTGGTCAAACTCTCCGTCCCGCTG
>CAZAWL010000231.1:0-3744 GCA_964488705.1 uncultured Sphingopyxis sp. | reverse complement strand
CATAGGGGTCGAGATAGGCGCCGCGCTGCTGGTCGTTGACCGTCGCGGCGAGCAGCCGCAGATTGGGCGAATCTGGCGGCAGGACATATTTGGCGACGGTGCTGCCCAGCGCTTCATTCACGGCGACCAGCGCCACGTGCGGCAATCCGGCCCCACCTGATTCGACCGGCGCGTCGAGGCTCCACAGGCCCATGTCGCGCGATACGGCATCGAGGGCCCGGCGTTCCTGCGCGGTCAATTCGGGGTCCGCCCCCGCGGCCTCGCGTGCCAGCACCGCCGCTTCCAGCGGCATCAGATGGTCGCGCACAAAGCGCTGCACCAGCTCCGCCAGCAACCTGTGGTCGTCATCAAGGTCGAAATGCACTGTCCCGCACTCCCGCTTTGCAGCGGAGCCATGCACCAGTCACGGTGTCTTGGCCAGATATGTTAGGGTTAGGAAGTGCTGGATCCCCGACGAGGACTCGAACCTCGATTGACGGAGTCAGAGTCCGCTCTCTTACCATTAGAGGATCGGGGAATGTCGGCGGACCCTCTATGGTCCGTACCCGCGCGAGTCAAGCACCCGCACCACGGTTTGACCGCCCGCCCTCTTGCACTGGCGCAATCGCCCGCTAGCATGGCAACACAACGCCTAGACAGAACAGGCCTGCGCGGGGGAGGAAGTTGGGCATGCGCCACGTCGCAATCGTCGGGTCGGGCCCGGCCGGCTATTATACTGCCGAGGCGCTGCAAAAATTATTGGGCGATGCCGTTCGCGTCGACATTATTGACCGGTTGCCCGCGCCGTTCGGGCTGATCCGGTCGGGGGTGGCCCCCGACCACCAATCGATCAAGGCGGTTTCGCGCCGCTATGAAGCCGTCAACCTCACTGAAAATGTGCGATTTGTCGGCAATGTCAGCATCGGCACCGACATCATGGTCGACGATCTGATGGCGCTGTATGACGCCGTCGTGTTGGCGACGGGCGCACCCAATGACCGGGCGCTCGATATCCCCGGCGCCGATTTACCCGGCGTCATCGGCAGCGCCGCGTTCGTCGGCTGGTATAATGGCCACCCGGACCATGCCGCGCTCAACCCGCCGCTCGACGTTCAGCACGCCGTTGTCATCGGCAACGGCAATGTCGCGCTCGACGTCGCGCGCATCCTGTCCAAAACACCGGCCGAATTCGATGGCAGCGACATTGTCCGCCATGCGCGCGAAGCGCTCGAGCACAGTCATCTTCGTACCGTCCACCTGCTGGGCCGCCGTGGCCCGCACCAGATTGCGATGACGCCAAAGGAATTGGGGGAACTCGGCCATTTGACGCGGGCAGCGCCGCGGGTCGACCCGTCCGATTTTCCCGATGTCGGCGACGATGCGCTGCTCGAACCGGGCATGCGCAAATCAGTGACGCTGCTGCGTGAATTTGCCGCCAACCCCGTGGCCAAGCCGCTGACTATCGAGTTCGACTTTTTTGCAAAACCCGTCGCGATAGAGGGTGATGGCCGCGTCGAACGGGTTATCGTCGAGCGCACCATGCTCGACGCAGACCTGCGATCGGTCGGCACAGGCGAAACCTATGCGGTACCGGCGGGGCTGGTCGTCGCCTGTATCGGTTACCAGACGCCGCCCATCGCCGGGGTACCCTATGAACATGGGCGTGGCCGCTTTGCCAATCAGGACGGGATGATCCTGCCCGGCCTCTATTGTGTCGGCTGGGCGCGGCGCGGCCCATCTGGCACGATCGGCACCAACAAACCCGACGGCGCCAGTATCGCTGCGCGGATCGTGGCCGACAGCGGCGGTGCCGATGCCGGGCCGTCGGGCAAGCGCGGGCGCATGGGGCTCGATGATCTGATTGCACAGCGTCAGTTGGACATAGTCACCTTTCGCGACTGGCAGAAAATCGATGCCGCCGAAATCGCCGCGGCGCGCATCGGGGCGCCCCGCGAAAAACTGATTGAAATCCGCACGATGCTTGACGCCCGCGACAACGCAGCCTAGCTGATATAGTCAAAAGCGGGCGCATGCCGCACTAATGTTTTGGACAGGCGGGGCACGGCATGTCTACGGATTTTTCAGGGACAGGGTCCGAACGGCGCGATGCGTCGCGGGCGGATGTCGCCATCGAGGCGAGCCTGCGGCGCGCGGGCCGGACCGCCTTCATGGTTCTGGTGCGCGACCTGTCGCCGACGGGTTGCCGCGCCGAAACTCTTAGCAAGATGGTCGTCGGCGACAAGGTGTGGGTGACGTTGCCGGGATTTGCCCCGGTCGCCGGCACGGTTCGATGGCTCGCCAAGACACAATTTGGTATCCAGTGGGATGCACCCATGCACGCCAGCGTGTTCGACCATATCCGCGTCCAGTTTCCCGATATTTTCCGCTAAACCGCGTTCGATTTTGATTGAATCAAAATTGCGGTCCAGCATTCTTGTTTTTGCGCGATTTCCGAGCCGTTCGGTGCTTCCACCTCACTTGAAATCGCTCTAGGCGTCCGGCCCACCCCCGCCTCCCGATGCGCTTGGCATTGCGGGCGATTGGACGCTGGCCGCTGTTCGATCAGGCGCTAGTCGTTCGGTGGTTCCACCTCGCTCGAAATCGCTCTATGGGTCGGCGATGCCCACCATCCTCCTCGTCATGTCCGGCGGCGCCATCGGCGCAGCACTGCGTTACGGTGCCAACAGCGCCATCCCCACCAGCGCCGCGACGGGGTGGCCATGGGCGACGTTGGTGGTCAACATCGTCGGCGGATTTCTGATGGGCCTGCTGGTCGCCCTGGGCTCCCGATTTGGCCTGGCGGACGGCTGGCGGCTGTTCCTGGGCGTCGGCGTGCTGGGCGGCTTTACGACCTTTTCCGCATTCAGCCTCGAGATGGTGACGATGCTGGAGGGTGGCCGCGCCGCCACGGCCGCGCTCTATGCCGGCACATCGATCATCGGCGCGCTGGTTGCGCTGGCGCTGGGCAGCTGGCTGGTGCGCGCGCTGTGACCGACACCGAAACACCCGCCGGATCGCCCCCGCAGACCTTTACCCTTCATCGGGTCGACGGTGATGATGATGGCATACGTGTCGACCGCTGGTTCAAGCGCCACCGGCCCGACGTGACCCATGCCCTGCTGTCACGCTGGCTGCGTACGGGCAAAGTGCGCGTCGATGGCGCAAAATCCGATGCGGCCGAACGGCTGGTGGCGGGACAGAAGCTGTCGGTTCCCACCGCCGTCGCCCCGTCTTCGGCGTCCCGTCCAAAACCGCGCCGCATCCTCAGCCCCGACGAATTGGCGGCGGCCCAGGCCATGCTGATCCATCGCGATGCCGATGCGCTGGTGCTCAACAAGCCGCCAGGGCTGGCGACACAGGGGGGGACCGGTACGTCGCACCATGTTGACGGCTTGCTTGACGCCTTTGCGGATGACGACAAGGGGCGACCGAAACTGGTGCACCGGCTCGACAAGGACACGTCAGGTGTGCTGCTGGTCGCGCGGTCGGCCGGCGCGGCAGCGAAATTTTCGCGGAGCTTTGCGGGGCGGACGGCGCGCAAGACCTATTGGGCGATTGTCGTTGGAAATCCGTCGATCGACGAAGGCCAGATTGACCTGCCAATCGCCAAGCAACCCGGCAGCGGCGGCGAAAAAATGCACGTCGAAGAGGAGAATGGACAGGCATCGCGCACCCGTTATCGCGTGATAGAGCGCGCGGGCAACGCGGCGACATTTGTCGAGCTGCAACCGCTGACAGGACGGACGCACCAGCTGCGTGTCCACA
>CAZAWL010000230.1:0-3751 GCA_964488705.1 uncultured Sphingopyxis sp. | reverse complement strand
GAGAGCGATATAGTATCGCGAAGGGCCACCAGCCGGGCTGCTTCGGCGTCGAGCATGTCGTCGCCCACAGCATGCAGCCGTGCATCGGTGATGCGCGTTCCGCCGGTCCAGGTGGCTGACCAGACCGCGTGATGGGGCGCAGCGTCGCCATCATAATAAATTACGCGCAACCCGTCCTCTTTTGGCACCACTACCCAGCCGCGAACAGTGGCCAAGCGGGCGCGGGGCACATCCGCTGTCAGGCGGTCGGTACTGTGCCAGGCGGCTTGATCATAGCGATAGAGCAACCTACCCCGCTCAAGCGCAGATGATAGGGCGGCCTGCTCTGCGTCACTTAGCGGTGTCACATTGTCGGCCACTACGGGCTGGGCAGGCGGTGTCGCCGATTGGTCGCCGGTCGCCTGCCCCGTTGCCGAAACCGATGTCAGCGCCAGCATCAATGCGGGCAGGGCGGATTTCACACCAGCTCCACCGCAACAGCCGTCGCTTCGCCGCCACCGATACACAGCGACGCGATGCCGCGCGTCTTTCCGTGCGTCTTGAGCGCGCCGATCAGGGTCGTGATGATGCGCGTACCCGATGCGCCGATGGGGTGGCCCAGCGCGGTGGCCCCGCCATGCACGTTGATTTTTTCGTGCGGGATGCCGAGGTCATGCATCGCAAACATGGCGACACAGGCAAAGGCTTCGTTGACTTCGAACAGGTCGACGTCGTTGATCGACCAGCCGGCTTTGGCGAGGCAGGCATTGATCGCCCCGACCGGCGCAATCGTGAAATCCTTGGGTTCCTGCGCGTGTGCTGCATGGGCGACGAGCCGCGCGACCGGCGTTTTGCCCTTGGCGTCGGCGACCGACTGGCGCGTCAGCACAACGGCAGCCGCGCCGTCAGAGATGGACGAGCTGGTTGCAGCGGTAATCGTGCCATCCTTGGCAAAGGCCGGGCGCAGCGACGGGATCTTGTCCGGCATCGCCTTGGACGGTGCTTCGTCGGTGTCGATGACGACATCGCCTTTGCGTCCTGCTATGGTCACCGGTGCAATTTCGCCCGTAAAGGCGCCGGTGCTGATTGCCGATTTGGCGCGATTGAGAGATTCGAGCGTATAGGCGTCCATCGCCTCACGCGTCAGTTGATATTCGTTGGCTGTGTCCTGCGCAAAGGTGCCCATGGCGCGCCCGGCGTCGTAGGCGTCCTCCAGCCCGTCGAGGAACATATGGTCATAGGCCGTGTCATGGCCGATGCGCGCGCCGCTGCGATGTTTTTTGAGGAGGTAGGGCGCGTTGGTCATGCTCTCCATCCCGCCCGCAATGACCATATCGACCGAACCGGCGGCCAGCGCTTCCGCGCCCATGATGACCGTTTGCATACCCGAACCGCAAACCTTGTTGACCGTCGTTGCCTGCACCGATTTGGGCAGGCCGGCCTTAATGGCGGCCTGACGCGCCGGTGCCTGACCCAGTCCGGCGGGCAGCACACAGCCCATATAGATGCGCTCGACATCGCCGCCGTCAACGCCGGCCCGTTCCACTGCCGCCTTTACCGCCGTCGCGCCGAGGTCGGTCGCGCTCGCGTCCGACAATGCGCCCTGCATCGCCCCCATGGGTGTGCGGGCATAGGACAGGAATACGACGGGGTCAGACATGATCGGGCTCCAATAAAAACAGGGTAGGGAATGGACGAGGTATAGGGCCAGCGCCGCCGCGTCGCAACATTGGTGGCGCCGCATCGGCGCCACCTTGCAACAGGCGGAATGCGCGCTAAGCTCTGGCACATCCGGGTCGCAAGCTGCCCACAAGCGGGAGGTCGCCATGTTTAAGCTGCGTCAACGTCATGTTCTGCTGTCGGCTGGCCTTGCCATCATGATGGGCACGTTATTGTCCGTGCCCACCACTGGGCAGACGCCGCCAACACCTGCGCCGACGTCACCTGCGGCACCGACATCGGCCGGGGGGCCGTTTGACGTGCGCCCGAGTAATTTGACGGTGTTGCCCGCGACGATGACGCCGCAACAGCTGCGCGGAACCATGGTCGCCTTTTCCCGCGCGCTCGGTGTCGAATGTCAGCATTGTCATGCCGGGCGCGACTTTGCGTCGGACGCGAACCCGAAAAAGGGCATTGCGCGGGCAATGATGCGCATGACCTGGACGCTGAACAATACGACATTGCCCGAAATCGAAGGTCTGAACCAGACGCGTGTCAGCTGCTATTCCTGTCACCGCGGTGCCGTGACCCCGGCGCTCAGCCCGTCGCCGCCCGCGACCGCGCCGACGCCGCCGACCGACCCGGCGCCGGCACCCGGCGGTTAACCCGTCACTTTTTCCATCGCGGCCAGCATGGCGCTGCCGCCTTTTTCGGCATCATCGGCATGGTGACGGAATAGCGCGAACAATTCGCGCCCGACGCCGATGGCCGGTGGCGGTGCGATCGCCGGCGTCCGGTTGGCCCACTCTGCAGGATCGATCAGCGCGGTAAGCTCCCCTCTGCGCGCGCAGATGCGCACCACATCGCCGTCGCGCAGCAGGGCGAGCGGGCCGGCAACACCGTCCGCCCCCCGCAATGCTTCGGGCGACAGATGGATGGCGGCAGGCACCTTTCCACTGGCCCCCGACATGCGGCCGTCGGTCAGTAACGCGACCCGATGGCCTCGGTCCTGGAGAACGCCCAGCGAGGGTGTCAGCTTGTGTAATTCGGGCATGCCGTTCGCGCGCGGCCCCTGAAAACGCACGACCACAATCACGTCGCAATCAAGCTCCCCCGCCTTGAACGCCGCGATTACCGCCTCTTGCGTATCGAAAATGCGGACCGGTGCTTCGATTGTCAGTCGGGCTTCCTCGACCGCGCTGACCTTTATGACGCAGCGGCCCAGATTTCCGGACAGGAGGCGCATGCCGCCATCGGCCCGGAACGGCGCGGCAACCGTTCCCAAAATTGCGGGGTCGCCGGATGTTTCGGGCGCATCGCGCCATACCAGCGTGTCACCATCGAGCATCGGCGTGCGCGCATAATCGGCCATGGTGCCGCCGACTGTCATGATGTCGGGGTGGAGCAAGCCGGCGTCGATTAATGCGCGTGTGACGAACGCCATGCCGCCTGCCGCGTGGAAATGGTTCACGTCGGCGGAGCCATTGGGGTAAACCCGTGCCAGCAGGGGAACAACGGACGACAGGCGGTCAAAATCCTCCCAATCCACGCTAATCCCGGCTGCCCGCGCGATGGCGGGAATGTGCAGCGCATGATTGGTCGACCCGCCGGTCGCGAGCAGGCCGATGATGGCGTTGACGATGGCCTTTTCATCGACGCACTGGCCGATGGGGCGATAGTCGGCGCCATCCCACCCGATCGCTGCCAGCCGATGGGTCGCAGCGCGCGTCAGTGCGGTCCGCAACGTCGTGCCGGGGTTGACGAACGCGCTGCCGGGGATGTGCAGCCCCATCAATTCCATCATCATCTGATTGGAATTGGCGGTGCCGTAAAAGGTACAGGTGCCCGCACCATGATAGCTGGCGGCCTCTGCCTCCAACAAATCATCGCGGCTCGCCTTGCCCTCGGCATAGAGTTGCCGCACGCGCTGCTTTTCCTTGTTGGCAAGCCCGCTCGGCATTGGTCCGGCCGGCACAAAGATGGTCGGCAAATGCCCAAAGCGCAGCGCGCCGATCACCATGCCGGGGACAATCTTGTCACAGATGCCGAGCATCAGCGCCCCTTCGAACATCGCGTGTGACAGCGCGATCGCTGTTCCCTGCGCGATGTTGTC
>CAZAWL010000229.1:0-3751 GCA_964488705.1 uncultured Sphingopyxis sp. | reverse complement strand
ACGACGCCTCCGCCGGGGCGATGATGTAATATGCCGGCAGCGCATATTTGGTGTGCGGGAGGGAGATGTCGACCACCTCTGCCCCCGCATCGCGCAGCATCGCGATGCCCGCGTCCCACATCGCATCGATGTCGGCATCAATCCCGTCCAGCCGGTATTCGCGCGGGATGCCGACCCGCTTGCCCGACAGGTCGCCCGACAGCGCCGCCTCCCAATCAGGGACCGGC
The DNA here is from genome assembly GCA_964488705.1 of uncultured Sphingopyxis sp. Taxonomy (GTDB): domain Bacteria; phylum Pseudomonadota; class Alphaproteobacteria; order Sphingomonadales; family Sphingomonadaceae; genus Sphingopyxis. Next base: position 3,524 of record CAZAWL010000229.1, on the reverse strand, counting down.
ATGTCGAGGCTGGTCGCGTCCTTGGCGTCAAAACCGGCCATGGCATTGAGCATAATGGCGCAGTCACGCACGTCGCGCGCCATCGGCCCCGCCTGATCAAGCGAGCTGGCAAAGGCGACGATGCCCCAGCGCGAACAGCGGCCATAGGTCGGCTTTATGCCGGAAATGCCGGTAAAGGCGGCCGGCTGGCGGATGGACCCGCCGGTGTCGGTTCCCGTCGCGGCGGGGCACAGGCGCGCCGCCACCGCGCTTGACGACCCGCCGGACGAGCCGCCGGGTGCGAGGGCGGCATTGCCGCCGTCATTGCGCCGCCACGGCGAGATGACATTGCCGAAATAGCTCGTCTCGTTCGACGAACCCATGGCAAATTGGTCCATGTTGAGTTTGCCGAGCATCCCTGCCCCCGCGTCCCACAATTTCTGGGACACGGTCGATTCATATTGCGGTACGAACCCTTCGAGAATGTGGCTCGCTGCGGTCGTCTGGACGCCCTTGGTGGCGAATAAATCCTTCATGCCGATGGGCACGCCCGAAAGCGGTCTCAGCGTACCGGCCGCCCGATCGGCGTCGGCTTGCCTGGCCGCTGCCAGCGCATGATCCGGCGTTTCGACAATGAAGGCGTTGAGCGGTTTGGCCGCAGCGACATTGGCATTGAACGCCTCCGCGACTTCGACGGCGGTAAAGTCGCCGGCGCGGTGGCCGTCGCGAATCTGCGCGACGGAAAGGTTGGTCAGATCGGTCATATCGTCCACCGTTCCCCGGCGAAGGCCGGGGTCCAGAGCGTCAAAGCGCCCGGCTTTTCGTTTCTTGATCCCGGATCGTTCGCGGCTGCGCCGCTGTCCGGGCTGATCGAATGATGCGGTTCCGCCATCATTCGATCACCTTTGGCACACCAAAAAAGCCATGCTGCGCGGCGGGTGCATTGGCCAGCACCTCGTCACGCACGCCGCCGCCGGTCAGCGGGTCGGCATCGACCACATCGTCACGCAGGCGCAGCTGATTTGGGATGACGGCGGTCATCGGTTCGACCCCGCTCACATCCACCTCCCCCAATTGTTCGACCCAGCCCAGAATATTGTTCAGTTCGGGCACCATGGCGGCCACGTCAGCCTCGCTCATCGCGATGCGCGACAATTTGGCGATCTTGGCCACGGTGGCGTTATCAACGGACATGCAGGGCAGATCTTTCTGTTGGCTTTGGCACGTTCAGCGAACCGCGCCGATAGCAGCGGGTTGCCGCACCTTCAACCGGCGAAGTGACCATAGCGCCTTGTCGGCAACGGGGTGAAATTCTATGTCCGCCCTGCGCAATCGCTCCCCACTTGCAACACAGGCTGCATTACCCCCCCATGGCCCGAAAATTTCTCTATCTCTTTGCCATCGTCATCGCCCTCGTCATCGCCGTCGCGATAGCCTGGCGGTTGAACCCCGGCCTGTTCATGCGCGCCGCCTTTGTCCCGCGGGAGGCGTTTGTCGCGCAGCCGCCGCCTGCGCCCAACATCTATGCCGACGCCGCGATGTGGATCGCCCGGCCCGGCATGACCGGCGAGGATCCAACCCTTTGGCGGCCGCAACTGCCCCAGTCGGGTGCGCCAGAGAGCGAGGGCGCGGAAAATGAGGCAGAGGTGCCGCGCTTTGCCGCCGAGGCAGAGCGGGGCACTGCGGCAATTTTCTATATCCACCCGACCAGCTACCTCAGCAATGCGCACTGGAATGCGCCGCTGGATGATGAAGAGGGCAATTGGCGCGCCAACCTGTTCGTGCGGTCACAGGCGAGCGCGCTGGCCGGCGCGGGCGAAATTTGGGCGCCGCGCTATCGTCAGGCCGCGATGGGGGCATTTCTGACGCGGGATGTCGAAACCGCCAACCGTGCGCTCGACGCGGCCTATGCCGATGTGGAGGCGGCGTTTGACCAGTTCCTGACGGACATCGGCCCCAGCCGGCCGATCATCCTCGCAGGGCACAGCCAGGGGTCGCTGCACCTTGCGCGGCTGATGCGCCAGCGCGTCGATGGACAACCCGTCGCGCGGCGGATCGCCGCCGCCTATGTCATCGGCTGGCCTATATCGGTTGACCATGACCTGCCGCGCATGGGCCTGCCCGCTTGCGGAACCAGCGACAGTAGCGGGTGCATCCTCGCCTGGCAAAGCTTCGCCGAACCGGCCGACCCGTCGATGATCCTCGACGTGTTCGACCGGACCATCGGCTTTGACCGCCAGAGCCGCCGCGACAGCCGCATGTTGTGCATCAACCCGATCAGCGGCGTGCGCGACGGCGCGGCGGATGTCGCGGCCAATCTGGGCACGATCAAACCCAATAGCGCGCTGTCCGACGGTACCCTGTTTCCGGCGAGCAACGGCGCGCGTTGCGACGACCCGGCGGCGGGGGGGCGCGGCCTGTTGCTGATCGGCGAGGGACCGGACTTGGGTGGCTACCTCCTCCCCGGCAATAATTATCATGTCTATGACTATGCGCTTTATTGGGCGAATATCCGCGCCGATGCCAACCGGCGGCTCGCCGCTTTTGTGGCGCGATGATCACCACCGACCCGGTGCAATTTGCCGCTGCCCTGCCCGGCGGCGGGCGGTTGGCGGGGCTTGACCTCGGCACGGCGACGATTGGCACCGCGCTGTGCGACGCGTCATGGAGCTTTGCCAGCCCTGCGGAACTGATCACGCGGCGCAAATTTGCCGCTGACAAGGCGGCTCTGACCGCGATGCTGTCGGCGCAACAGGTGCGCGGGATCGTGCTCGGCCTGCCGCTCAACATGGATGGCAGCGACAGCGCCCGCACCCAGTCGGTGCGCGCCTTTGCCCGCAACATCGCCGACCTTTCCCTCCCCATCCTGTTATGGGACGAACGCTGGTCGACCGTCGCGGTCGAACGGGCCATGATCGCCGCCGATATGAGCCGGGCGAAACGTGCGGAGCGCGTGGATAATGCCGCAGCAGCCTATATCCTGCAGGGCGCGATCGACGCGATGGTGCGGGGTTAGACTCTGCTGAGATCAGCTGTGGCCATCGCCGCCTTTGCCGCACATACTGGGCTCCTGCCTTCGCAGGAGCGCACAAGTGGGCGCTTATCCTGCCCCGTGCTCCGGCGAAGGCCGGAGCCTAGGGCGTCGCACACGGACTAAGCATGCTGGGCTCCTACCGTCGCGGGAGCACATGGGTTGGCGGATCCCAACCCGGTTCTCCGAATAGGCGCAGCCAGCCCGCTTGAGTTTCCCAACAAACATCCCTAGAGGCTCGGCTTTAATGACATCGCCATCCCCCCAACCGCCCAGCCGCTACCCGTCAGGGTCGGCGGCCTTTCCACACAGGCATTTGCTGTCGCTGGCGGGGCTCCAGCCCTGGGAACTCAGCTTTCTGCTGGACGAGGCCGAACAATGGGCGGAGCGCGCCCGGTCCGGCATGCTCAAGAAAGTCGACCTGTTGAGCGGCATGACCGTCGTCAACGCCTTTTTCGAAAATAGCACCCGTACGCTCTTGTCGTTCGACATTGCGGGAAAACGCCTCGGTGCC
>CAZAWL010000228.1:0-3762 GCA_964488705.1 uncultured Sphingopyxis sp. | reverse complement strand
GGCCAGCCATCGCGCGGGGCGACGAGCCGCAACTGTGTCACGCCGAAATTGAGCATGGCGCGCGCCGCCTTGCCGATATTTTCGCCCAGCTGCGGGCGAACCAGCACGATGATGGGGGTCGGCGCGGCGGTCACTCGCCGCCCATTTCCTTGACGCTTGCGGCAAATTCCTCGAAATCACGCGCTTCGGAAAAATCGCGATAGACGCTGGCAAAGCGGATGTAGGCGACGCTGTCGAGCTTTCGCAATTCGCCCATCACCAACGCACCAATCGCGTCGGACGGGACGTCAGCGTCGCCCTGTAGTTCGAGCTGCCGCTGTACCGTCGAGACCAGTCGATCGATGCCGGCGCTGTCGATCGGCCGCTTGCGGCAGGCGATCGTGACTGACCGGGTCAGCTTGTCCCGGTCAAAGGGTTCGCGATGGCCGCCGGCCTTGGCCACCGTAACCTCGCGCAGCTGGATCCGTTCAAAGGTCGTGAACCGTGCGCCGCACGATTCGCACTGCCGCCGACGACGAATAGCCGCCCCATCTTCGGTGGGACGGCTATCCTTTACCTGACTTTCATCGTGGCCGCAGCTTGGGCACTTCATTCGCTCTTGTTCGCCTGTCGATACGCCACATAACCGAGCCCGGCGAGCGCGCCGAGGGGCAGGGACACGAGCGGCACCACCGCCGCCGCAACCGCGCCGAGAGCAGCGCCAGCCGCCAGCTTTGGCGCATTTTCGTTGGTGAAAGCGGTCTTGCCGACGCGGCTTACCTCGTCGACGGCCTTGTCCGCGAATTCGACGAACTGGTCGACCGCCGACTGGGCGGCTCCGCCGCTGCGGCCTTCGCAGGTGAATTCCGAACCGTCATTATGGGCCCGTTCGGTTTTGCGTTTCGTCATCTCTTCAAACTCCAAAATGCCCTTGCCGTATTATCTATATCATACACCAGGGTAGATTGGGAAGTCCTCGCACAAATTTCTTACCCGTTGACGAACATCGGCCTCGACGACCGGGTCGCCATGCTCGCCCTTGGCCGATAGCGCGTCGAGCACATCGGCGACCATGTCGCCAATCAACTCGAATTCGGCAATGCCGAACCCGCGCGTCGTTCCGGCTGGTGACCCGACGCGGATACCGCTGGTCTTGACCGGCGGCAGCGGGTCGAACGGGATGCCGTTTTTGTTACAGGTGATCGCGGACCGTTCCAGCGCTTCGTCCGCATCGCGCCCGGTGATGCCGAGCGGCGTCAGGTTAATGAGCGCAAGGTGGGTGTCGGTCCCGCCGGCTACCACGGCCGAACCACGCGCTTTCAACCGTGCGGCCAGCGCCTGGGCGTTGGCGATCACGGCGCGCGCATAGTCGCGAAATTCGGGCTGCAGCGCCTCGCCAAAGGCGACGGCCTTTGCGGCGATCACATGCATCAGCGGCCCGCCCTGCAAACCGGGGAACACCGCCGAGTTGATCCGCTTTGCCAGCGCTTCGTCATTGGTCAGGATCATGCCGCCGCGTGGCCCGCGCAGCGTTTTGTGCGTCGTGGTGGTAACGACATGGGCGTGCGGCAACGGCGACGGGTGGACACCCGCAGCCACGAGTCCCGCAAAATGCGCCATGTCGACCATCAACAGCGCGCCGACATCATCGGCGATGGCGCGAAACCGTGCGAAATCGATGATGCGCGGATAGGCCGACCCGCCGGCAATGATCAACTGCGGGCGATGGTCCTTGGCGAGCCGTTCGACCTGATCAAAATCGATCAGATGGTCGTCGGCGCGCACGCCATATTGCACGGCATTGAACCATTTGCCCGACATCGACGGGGCGGCGCCGTGGGTCAGGTGCCCGCCGGCGTCGAGGCTCATCCCCAATATCGTCGCGCCAGGCTTGGTCAGCGCCAGCATCACGGCACCGTTCGCCTGCGCGCCGCTGTGCGGTTGCACATTGGCAAAACCGCAATCAAACAATGCTTTGGCCCGTTCTATTGCCAGTGTTTCGACGGCATCCGATGGACCGCAACCCTGATAATAACGCCGCCCGGGATACCCCTCGGCATATTTGTTGGTCAGGACCGATCCCTGTGCCTCCAGCACGGCACGCGACACAATGTTTTCCGACGCGATGAGTTCGATCTGATACTGTTCCCGGTCCAGTTCGGCGGCCACTGCGGCCGCGACGTCGGCGTCGACGCTGGCCAGCCGGTCGCTGAAGAAACCGGCGGATCGGATGGCTGGGCGATCGAGCGTCGTGGTGGTCATCTCTGGCTTCCTATGCGGACAATTGGGGGGTGGATAGCTTGGCAACGCGTCGTGCGTGACGGTCCCCGCCAAAGCCGGTGGTCAAAAAAGTGTCGAGACAGGCCTTGGCCATTTCGATGCCGATCAGTCGGGCGCCCATGGCGATAACGTTGGCGTCATTATGGTCGCGGGCCAACTGCGCCGACAAAGGCTCCGACACGACGGCGCAACGGCATGCCGGGTTGCGATTGACGGCCATCGAGATGCCGAGCCCCGTTCCACACAGCGCGACGCCGCGTTCCGCCCGGCCTTCGGCGACGACTTGGGCGAGGCGGTAGCCATAGTCGGGATAGTCGACCGAGCCGGCGTCATGCGGACCCAGATCATCCACCTCATGCCCGTTCGCCTGCATGTGCGCGACGAGCGCGGCCTTGAGCTCCAGCGCGGCGTGGTCGGAGGCTATGGCGATACGCATCGGCGGTGGGTCGATCCTCAGCAATGTCGGCCGGTGCGGGTCAACCGGCCTGCGGTGCCGCCGCTCTAGGCGACAGGGGGGGTATTTTCCAGCCCCCAAATTGCGACCGGCCCGCAATGCTTTTACCATTTGGTAACGCTGGCCCGGCCACAAAGGCCGGATGCAAACCATCCTTTGCCAGATTAGCGGTGCACTGGTGCCCGCTCTGATCGCCGCAGCGGCCCATTTCGCGGGCTGACATTAGCGCCTGGCGGCGATAAGCCTGCCTGATGACACTGATGCTTTCTCTGCTGACGGCTGCGGCAGCCGTCCTGCTGTTCGGCGCCGCGTCCGTCTATCGCCGCGGTGACCGGCAACGGGCATTGCTGATGGCGATCGCCGCTGTGGTGTTAATCGGCAATGTGGCGATCTGGCTGGTTCCCATCGGCTAGAGCGATTTCGAGTGAGGTAGTTCTACCGAACGACCCGGAAAATCGCGGAAAACAAGTATGCTGGACCGCGTTTGTGATTCAATTAATAACGAACGCGGTCTAGCGAATTGGCGAATCCGGCGCGAGCCGCATGTCGAGATAATTATCGACCGACTTCATCAGCTGCTCGAGTTCATTTTCAAAGAAGTGGTTGGCGCGCGGAATCTCGTCATGGTGGATCGTGATGCCCTTTTGCGTGCGCAATTTTTCGACCAGCTTCACAACCGACGCTGACGTCACAATTTCATCGCCAAGGCCGTTGACGATGATTCCCGACGATGGGCAGGGTGCCAGAAACGTAAAGTCGTACATGTTCGCCGGCGGCGCCACCGAGATAAAGCCGCGAATCTCCGGTCGGCGCATCAGCAATTGCATGCCGATCCACGCGCCAAAGCTGAATCCGGCGATCCACGTGGTCTGCGCCTCCGGATGGATGGACTGCACCCAGTCGAGCGCGGATGCCGCGTCGGACAGTTCGCCAATGCCATTGTCGAACACGCCCTGGCTACGGCCGACTCCGCGAAAGTTGAACCGCAGCACACCGAAACCGCGCCGCACAAAAGTTTTGTACAGCGCCTGTGTGATCCGGTCGTTCAT
>CAZAWL010000227.1:0-3763 GCA_964488705.1 uncultured Sphingopyxis sp. | reverse complement strand
ATGCTGCTTCATATAGGGGGCCGATGCGTTCCCTGCCACCCCGAAACGCGCGAAAGTCATGCGACCGGCGCGGGCTTGGATAACAGGAAATTAACCAAGCAGGGCTATCGCGGTGACCGAAGTCGTCACACCCAGAGCAGGAATGCCGCCCCTATGTCGCAGTCCAAACCCAAATGCGTGCCATTTACGGATGTAGACCCCGTCCGCATCGCCGAAAAACTGCCCTATTTCGACCCGGATCAGGAACTGACCAGCCGCTGTCGGCGGATCGCCGAACTTTTGTCCGGGCACGAACGTGCGCTGGTGGAACCATTTTGGCGGGAACATAATCGGCGCGCGCCGGCTGGCTCGCGGGTCGAGGGGGCCGTGCTCGACAAGGCAATGAAGGAAGGAATCGCCTATTTCTTCAGCAAATTCCAAAAACCGCGCGATCAGGAATGGGCCAATGGCGCCTGCATGCACACATGGCGTGCCGTTGCGTCGGGCCACGACCTGGGTACCGTCTTTGCCTGTCTGTCGGCGTCGAACGCCAAAGCCGTCGAACTGTTGCTGAAATCGAATGTCCGCGACGCAGAGGAACTGTCGGCGGTGCTGCAAACCAACAACCACATGGTGCTGCTCGAAGCCGAGATTATGACCAGCTACAAGCAAAAGCTCGACGCGCACATGCACAGCCTTGAGCGGCGCGAACTCGCCGTCGCGTTTGAAACAACCGTGACGGGCGACATGCTCGGCGCGCAGGCCGTCGGTGCCCAGCTGGGCGGGCAGACGTCCGAAGCCGCCGAAGCCGCGCGATCGATGCTGGGCAAGGCGTCGGAAGTTGCCGCCGCCGCAGAACAGTCGGCACTGGCGATGCGCGAGGCCGCGCGCACCGCAGCCGGGCTGATCCGCGCCATTGATATGACGCGTCAGGAAGTGGAAGATGCCGCCGCCATCGCCGACCGTGCCAGCGAACAGGCCGGCGAAGCGTTGAATGTGTCGGTGGCATTGTCCGACCATGCCGAAACGATCGAATCTATCCTGGGCCTGATCCGCGACGTCGCGGGCCAGACCAATTTGCTCGCGCTCAATGCGACCATCGAGGCCGCGCGCGCAGGTGATGCCGGTCGCGGATTTGCCGTCGTCGCGCAGGAGGTTAAAAGCCTCGCCAACCAGACCGCCCGGGCCACCGATGATATCGCCAGCAAGATTGCCGCGATCCAGTCCGCCACCCGGACCACGGTCAGCGCCAACAGTTCGATCCGCGAAACGGTGGAGGAGGTCAAAGCCTTTGCCAGCCGCATCCGCGAATCGATGGACGTGCAGGCGCAAACGGTGACCACCATCACCGCCGCCGTCGACGAAACCGCGCTTGCTGCGGATTCGATGTCGGGCACCATCGCCGCCATCCGCGAGGATACCGACCGCGTCGTCAACGAAATTACGGCGCTGGAAACGGGCTTTGCCAGCATCAACCAGAGCATTTCGGCGCTGGCCCAATCGGCCAATGAATTTACCCGAAAAATAGCCTGACGCCCCCTTTCGCCTGCCGCACCGCGCGGCTAGGCAGGGGGCATGACGACCCATGTCCTGTTGACCGGTGCCAGCCGGGGGATCGGCGCCGCGCTGGCGGCTGAATTACGCGCCGACAATGTCCGGCTCGTCGCACTGTCGAGCGGCGACGGCGACCTGTCGGTGCCCGGCACCGCGACGCGGTTGTGGCAAGAGGCGGTTGACAGGATCGGCCACATCTCTGTGCTGATCAACAATGCCGGCGTGTTCGAACCCAACCCCATCGACCGGCCACAGGATGACTGGCTGGCGTCGTGGGACCGCACGATGCAGATCAACCTCGCCGCCGCTGCCGAATTTTCGCGCGCCGCCATTCTGTCCTGGCGGGCGAACCGGGCCAAGGGGCTGGCGACGGGGCACGGACGCATCGTCAACATTGCCAGCCGCGCCGCCTATCGTGGCGATGGCCCCGACCACTGGCATTATGCCGCGTCCAAGGGCGGGATGGTTGCGATGACCAAATCCATCGCGCGCGCCTATGCCGCCGAAAACATCTTTGCCTATGCGCTCTGCCCCGGTTTCACCATGACCGGCATGGCAGAGGATTATCTGGCGAGCCGGGGCGGCGACAAACTGCTCGCCGACATTCCGCTAGGGCGCGTGGCCTCACCAGAGGAAGTGGCAAAGGCCGCTTGCTGGCTGGCACTCGACGCCCCGGCATCCATGACCGGCGCGGTCATCGACATCAATGGAGCCAGCTATGTTCGCTAAATGGGCCGGCGCCGCCGCGCTGCTTTTGGCGGGGTGCGCACCGCTTGGGGAACAAAATACGCGTACCGCACAGCCGACGGCGGACGCGCGCGTGCAAGGACAACAGCTGGCCAGCGCGTGCGAAGGGCGCAACGGCTGGGCCGATGCTGCCCCGCCCGCCCGCATTTTCGGCAACAGCTATTATGTCGGAACCTGCGGCATCGCCGTCATCCTCATCACCTCACCGCACGGACATGTGCTGATCGACGGGGCGACGGCAGAGGCGGTGCCGTCGATCCTTGCCAATATCCGGGCGCTGGGGTTCGACCCGCGCGACATCACGACGATCGTCGGCAGCCATGAACATCTCGACCATATGGGCGGGTTCGCCGCGCTAAAGGCGGCGACCGGCGCATCCATTTTGGTCAGCGCGGCGGCGCGACCCGTGGTTGAAACCGGTGTCGTCGACGCCGCCGATCCGCAGGCGGGCCTTATCCCCAACATGACCCCGGTGCCGGTGAGAGCAACCATCGAAGAAGGCACGCCGCTGATTGTCGGATTGGCCCGCGACGGGTGGTTTGCGACGCTGCTTACGCCGCACCCGACGCCAGGGCACACCAGTGGCGGGACAAGCTGGACCTGGCGATCCTGCGAAGGGCCGAATTGCGCCACCATCGCCTATGTCGACAGCATGAGCGCGGTGTCACGCGACGACTATCGCTTTACCGACCACCCCGAACGCGTCGCCCCCTTTCGCGCGACCTTTGACCGGGTCAGCCGGATGCCCTGCGACATATTGGTGACGCCGCACCCCGAGTTCAGCAACCTGTTTCAGCGGTTGAGCGGGGCGGAGCCGCTGATCGACCGTGACGCCTGCCGCCGGCTGGTGGGCACGATGCGCACGCGGCTTGATGCGCGGCTGGCGCGCGAGGCCGGCCAGTGAGCGGTAGCTGGCAGCTGACACTGCCCTGCACGCGCGCGGTTGCCGAAGCGCTGGGGGACGACCACCCCCTGTTGACGGGGATTGACCCCTTTCCTGCACTGGTGGCGTCCGAAATTGATGAGGCGGCCGGTCGCTGGCAGGTCGACGCCTATTTCGAGGAGCGGCCACCGCGGCGCGTCATCCGCATATTGGCACGTGCGGCCGGGATTGGCGAGGATGCGCTGCCACGGGCAAAGCCGGTCGACGACGCCGATTGGGTCACGCTGAGCCAGGCAGGTCTGGAACCGATCCGCGCCGGTCGATTCTATGTGCACACAGCGGGTGACGCCCCCAGCGACGACCCGGGGGTCACCAGCCTGTTGATCAACGCCAGTCAAGCGTTCGGCACCGGCCACCATGCAACCACAGCGGGGTGCCTCGCCACCATCGACCGGCTGCATCGCGCGGGACGGCGGTACCGCACCATCATCGATGTCGGGACCGGCACCGGCCTGCTCGCCTTTGCCGCGCTCACCCTGTGGCCGCGCGCCTATGCGATGGCGAGCGATATTGACCCGGTCAGCATCCACGTGACCGCAG
>CAZAWL010000226.1:0-3766 GCA_964488705.1 uncultured Sphingopyxis sp. | reverse complement strand
AATGTGACGCCGTCGCGCTGCGATTGAGCTCAGCCGGGGGGCAGGTCACCACCTAGTCATAGTTCTGCGTGCGTCGACCATTGATTTGCCGGCGGATGTCGGTTGCCAGCAAGGCATCCTGCGGGTCGCCTGTGGCCATCAACCGGAGTTGCTCTGCCCGCATCAGCGCGTTCCTTTCGCTGCGCGGCAATCTTGCAACTGTGGCGTAGTAGCGGACTGCCCGAACCCACAATGCATCGCCGTTGGGCACGTCCTCCAGAGTCCGTGCAAATGGCGCGCTGATTATAGCCCAGCGTCCGTCCGCGTCGCGCGTGACGAACAGCAAAAGCAGCATTCCCCTATCAAAAACATAACGGTTGCAACCGCCTGCGAACGCGTCCGGGTTGGCATTTCTCAAATCATTGGGATTACTGGACCGGGCCCGCCATTGCTCGTTGCTATGATAGCCCGACAGCGTCAGGTTGGTCGGCAAGGTATCACCAGCAACCAGTGTTTCTGGTTCGAGCACCAGATGCCCCAAATCATAGCTGTCCGCCCCAGGAATATGCTCACCTACCCGCGCAAGGATGATGGCGTCAGCTTGTGCTGTCAGTTCAAGCGTTGTGGGGACGCGGTAGCCGGGCACCACCGAGCAGGCCTGCGCAGCTCCACTTACCGATATCAATGCAGCTATCATCACGCGAAGCAGGCGGTGACGCAGCATGCCATGTTTACTCCAGTAGGCGGGCGACCCTGATATAGGGGCGCAATGAGATGTGCAATTTCATATCATCGTGATACGAGACCCTATGGCTCTCGGCACCCAGGACTTCACCCCCGACCCGCGCAATGACGCGATCCTGATCAACGTCAATGGGGTGCTGACTCCGCGCGAGCAGGCGGTCGTCTCGGTTTTCGATAGCGGCTTCATGCTCGGCGACGGCGTGTGGGAGGGGATCCGCGTTCACAAGGGGCGCATGGCGTTCCTCACAGAACATCTGGACCGGTTGTTCGAAGGCGCAAAGGCGATCGCCATGGACATCGGCATCAGCCGGGATGCGCTCATCGACCGGCTCGAGGAAACCATCGCCGCCAATGGCATGGACGCGTGCCACATCCGCCTGATGGTGACGCGCGGCGTCCGGTCGACGCCTTATCAGGACCCGCGTGTCGTCGTCTCGCCCGCGACCATCGTGATCATTGCGGAACATAAGGAACCGCATGCCGAGGTGGTCGAGCGGGGCATCAGCCTGTTTACCGTGCATGTGCGGCGGGGTGACCCGGCGGTCCAGGACCCCAAGCTGAATTCGCATTCCAAACTGAACTGCATCACCGCCTGTATCCAGGCGACGGAGGCCGGTGCCAATGAGGGGTTGATGCTCGACCCCCACGGTTTTGTCGCAACCTGCAATTCGACGCATTTCTTCATTGTGCGCAAAGGCGAAGTGTGGACCTCCACCGGGGATTACTGCCTCGGCGGGATTACGCGCGGCAATGTCATCCGCATCTGCCGGGAAGAGGGCATTCCGGTGTTCGAAAAGAATTTTTCGCTGACCGACGTTTATGGCGCACAGGAAGCCTTTGTCACCGGCACATTTGCCGGTGTCGTGCCCGCGCACACGATCGACGGACGCACCATCAGTGAGGGCAGGGGCCCGATGGTGGAGCGGTTGCAGACGCTCTATAAAGCGTTGGTAGAACGGGACATTGCGCGGTGACCATGCCGGGCGGCGCCGGCGCGCCAGTGATCAGGATTGCGATGTGGTCCGGCCCGCGCAATTTGTCGACCGCCATGATGCGCAGTTTCGGTTCGCGCGCCGACACGGTGGTCAGCGACGAGCCCTTTTACGGTGCCTATCTGCGCGCCACAGGCGATCCGCAGCCGATGGCGGATCAGGTCATCGCTTCGATGGATTGCGACTGGTTCAGTGTCGCCGGCGCCATGGCCGGGCCACCGCCGCGCCCTGCGGCCATCTGGTATCAAAAGCATATGGCGCACCATATGGTCGGGCCGATTGCGATTTCGCATTTGCAAGGCCTGCGGCACGCTTTCCTCATCCGCGACCCGGCGCGGGTTGTCGCCAGCTATGCGGCCAAGCGCGTAGCCGTCATGCCGGAGCATCTCGGCACATCTCGCCAGGTCGAATATTTCAACCGGGAGGCTGACCGGATCGGCCGCACCCCGCCGGTCATCGACAGCGCCGACATCTTGCGTGACCCGGCGGCGATGCTCCAGCGCCTGTGTGCCGCGTTAGATATTGACTGGGACGACGGGATGCTGCGCTGGCAGCCGGGGCTTCGCGACACCGATGGCATCTGGGCCAGCCATTGGTACGACGCGGTGATGAACAGTAGCGGCTTTGCCAGTCCCGATGACCGGCCCTTTACGCTCGACGACGCGGCGAGAAGGGTGGCAGACGCCTGTGCGGCGGATTATGCCTATTTGTCGCAGTATAAATTATGATGCGGACTTTGACGCTGGGGAGGATGAGATGAGGCATTTGGGTGTTCTGTTGGCTCTGGCCACGACGAGCTGTTTGACCGCGGCGCCGGTGGCAGCGCAGGAGGCGAGCGTTGCCACGAGCGGCCAATCGGTGATCACCGCGGCACGGATGATTGACGTGCTGACAGGCCGGATTGTCGAACACCCGGCGATTTTCGTGGGCGCAGACGGGCGGATCACCGGCATCGCCGATGCGCGCACCGTGCGTTGGGGGGCGGACGTTCGCCATATCGACATGGGTGAGCGGACGTTGCTCCCCGGCCTCATCGACATGCATGTCCACCTCGACTCGCTCGCCGAAGTCGGGGGCTATAACAGTCTGCAATATAGCGATGGCTTTTGGGGCGTGGTGGCGGTGCGCAATGCGCGAGCGATGCTCGATGCCGGCTTTACCAGCGTGCGTAATGTGGGTTCAGCCGATCTGCATGATGTGTCGCTGGCTGAGGCTATCGAGGCCGGTTATGCCATTGGCCCGCGGATCGTACCGGCGGCGAATGCGCTGGGCGCGACCGGCGGACATTGCGACGAGACTTTCCTGCCCATGTCGTTGCACACGCCCTCACCGGGTGTCGGCGACGGTCCGCAACAACTGCGCCAACGGGTGCGCGAACAGCGCAGGGCCGGGGCGCAGGTCATCAAAGTATGCGCCACCGGTGGCGTATTCTCCCGCAATACCGAGCCCGGGCAACAGCAGCTCACCGAAGAAGAGTTGAGGGCCATCGCCGAGGAAGCGCATCTTTGGGGCATGCGGGTCGCCGCACATGCCCATGGCGCGAGCGGCATCCGCGCCGCGATTGCAGCGGGAATCGATACGATCGAACATGCCAGCCTGGTCGATGAGGAGGGTATCCGCATGGCGGCCAGCCGCCAGCGCCCGGTCTGGTTTTCCATGGATATTTTCAACACCGAATATACGCAGGCAGAGGGCGCACGGAATGGCGTGATGGAAGATAATCTGCGCAAGGACCGGGAAATTGCCCAGATCCAGCGGGATAATTTCCGCCGCGCTGTGCAGGCCGGTGTGCGGATGGTCTTTGGCTCCGACGCCGGCGTCATGCCGCACGCCACCGCGGGCGGACAATTTCGTTACATGGTCGAATATGGGATGACGCCGATGCAGGCGATTCAGGCGGCGACACGCAACGCGGCGGAGGCGCTGGGACGCGAAAATGACGTCGGTGCCATCGCCGTCGGCCGCGAGGCCGTCATCACCGCCGTCGACGGCGACCCGCTGACCAATATCCGCGAGCTGGAAGGCGTTGATGCCGTCATCAAGGGCGGCGT
>CAZAWL010000225.1:0-3785 GCA_964488705.1 uncultured Sphingopyxis sp. | reverse complement strand
GAAACCGGGCAGCAATATCTTCGCTGGTCGACAGATCGGTCGCGCCGTCGATGGTGATACGGTTATCGTCCCACAAAATGATCAGTCGACCAAGGGCCAGATGCCCCGCCAGACCAATCGCTTCGTGGTTGATGCCTTCCATCAGGCAACCATCCCCGGCCACCACCCAAGTGCGGTGGTCGACCAGCGCATCGCCAAATTCGGCATTCAAGTGCCGTTCCGCGATGGCCATCCCCACAGCCATGGCAAGCCCCTGCCCCAGCGGGCCAGTGGTGCACTCGACCCCGTCAAGCTCGATATTTTCGGGATGTCCGGCGCACGGGCTGTGCAACTGCCGGAAATTGCGGATGTCGTCCATCGTCGGGCTGGCGTAGCCGGTCAGGTGGAGCAGCGCATAGGCCAGCATCGAACCATGGCCTGCCGACAGGACAAAGCGGTCGCGATCGGCCCATTTCGGCGCAGAAGCGTCATATTTGAGATACTGGGTGTACAGGACTGTGGCGACGTCAGCCATGCCCATCGGCATACCGGGGTGGCCGCTTTTTGCCGCTTCGACCGCATCCATGGCCAACACGCGAATGGCGTTGGCAAGCAGACGTGGGGCGACGGTCATGCACTGATCCTCTTAACGCAAAGGCCCAGTCGGCGCGGCGCCGGACCTGGCCCCGCCCTATCCGGCGAGTCGGTGAGAGCGCCCCTTTGCGGGCGCAGGCTGCCCGCGTCAACCGCCGCGCCGCCCGCGACGCCACTCTCGGCAATTGCGCCAATGCGAAAATTGCGCCATTGTTGCCCGATGGGGAGCGTGACAGCCAGCCTCGAACGTTTGGACGCCGCGCTCAGCGGCTTGGAAGCTGCGGTCGCCCGCCTGCCCGATGCCGCCCGGGACAGCCCGGATGGAAATGCCACAATCCACAGGATAAACAGCGCTCTAAGGGCGGAAATTACGACCGCAATTGAGGAGTTGGATCGTATCATTTCGGCGAGGGGCGGCTGATGGCCCTGGTCGAACTTGCGATTGGCGGCCACCGCTATCAGCTATCCTGCGCCGATGGCGAGGAGGAGGCGTTGCTCGCGCTGGGCCGGACGGTCGACGAACAGGTTCAGGCGGCAAGGTCGATGGGCGGTGGGCTGACCGAAACACGGCAATTGCTGTATGCGGCGCTGTTCCTCGCGGACAAGCTGGCCAGCCGACCCGGCGACGCCACAGCGACAAACGACGGCAGGACTGACGACGCCAGGCCCGCGCTCGACGACGATGCGGTGGCGGCCCAAATCGACCGCATGACGTCACGTATTGCGGCGCTGACCGAACGGATAGCGCAGCGCTAAGCCGCTGGCCGCAGTCAGCATCGAATGCCCCTTGTGCGCCCTGTCGGCAGCGCCTATTTTGACAGGGACGGGTCTGCATGGTGCGAGCTGACCGAATATCCCTGAGGCGATAAAGACATCCAAGGGTGCTGTCCCTGCCCGGATCCTGATCCGACGTATATGGTGCCCACCTGACGTACTTGGCGTCAGAGGATTTTCACGCAAACGGCCTACGCGGTCCCGTCAACCGACATGCTGTTCGAAACGAGGCGATCCTTGCCCTCCCTGCCCGACGATAAATCCGCGTTGCGCGCGCACTTTCGGCAGCGTCGTTCCGACTTTGTAGGCAGCATGACCAGTGCCGAACGCCAGGTCAGCTTTTCACGATTGCCCTCTCCGTTGGTCGCACGGATGACGCCCGACATGATTGTTGCCGGCTATGCGGCCCTCGGCGCCGAAGCGCCCGCAGCGCAGTTGATGGCCCACGCGTCCGAGCTCGGCTGCCGGCTGGCCCTGCCCCACATCACCAGTCGAACGGCACCAATGCGTTTCCTGTCGTGGGACGGCCGCTCTGCCCTCGAACCCGGACCCTTTGGACTGCAACAGCCCGCCACCACGTCCGCCGTTGTGCGGCCCGACCTGGTTCTCGTGCCCTTGCTGGCCTTTGATCGGCGGCTGAACCGCCTCGGCCAGGGCGGTGGTCATTATGATCGGGCGCTTTCAATCCTGCCCGGCGCATTGTCCGTCGGACTGGCGTGGTCGGTGCAGGAAGCCGACCTGCTGGCCACCGACCCGTGGGACGTGCCGCTCGATGCGATACTCACCGAACGGGAACTTCTGACGTCATGAATGCACATCATCAACCATCCTGGCGGAAACCCGCAGGAATCGGCATCATTTTGCTGCTCATCGGCGCACTGGCATGGGCCGTTACAACATTGGTGGAATGGCTCGGTCCATTGCCGCTCTGGGTTCAGATGCTGGTGTACATCGCTGCGGGCGTCGCTTGGATCGCGCCGTTACGGCCGCTGCTGATGTGGATGGAAACCGGAAAGTGGCGCGAGTGACGGGGCTCGAACCCGCGACCTCCGGCGTGACAGGCCGGCGCTCTAACCAACTGAGCTACACCCGCGTATGGTGTGGAGCGGGGCGGATATGGTTTCGCACCGCGCAAGTCAACTCCCCAAAGGCCGGTTGAACCAAATTATTCGGGGACAGCGCCTTCTGCCGCTGCGTCGCGGGCTGGCGGGTCGGCGGTGACGGCCATTTCGTCGTTATGCCGCACCGACTGAAAAATTGTTTGCAGGATGATGAGCAACGGGACGGCCAGGAACGCCCCAGGCGCGCCCCAGACCCAGCCCCAGAAACTCAGCGACACCAGGATGAGCAGCGGATTTATGGTCAAGCGCCGTCCCAGCACCAGAGGGGTTACGACATTGGCCTCCACCGTGTGCAATCCCACCTGGATCATCGCCGGTGCCAGCGCCAGGGCAATGCTGTCAAAGGTCATCAGCCCGCCCATGCCCAGCAGCAGCGCAGCAATGATCGGCCCGACATAGGGGACAAAATTGCACAAAGTGACGATCCCGCCCCACATCAGCGGCGACGGCATCCCCAGCATCCATAGCAGCAGCGCGACCGCGAGGCCGAGCGCGATGTTGATGAAAACGATCGTGACCATATAGGCCGACGTTGCCTCCACCACCGCTCTGATCGTGCGCGACATGTGCAGCGCGCCGTCGACACTGCCGCGCGATTCGATGGTGGAGCGGCGCAGCTTGGTCCAGCCGGCGAGAAAGAAAAAGACGAACAGGATCGCGAAAAAGGTCTGAATGGCTGCTGCTGGCGCGCTTCCGGCAAGATAGTCGAGCACCGATCGCGGCGTTTCCACCGCCATCGCTTGCGCCTGTGCAGCGGTATTGGTGGCAAACAGCTGTAAAGCCTCGTCAACAAAACGCTGCAGATTGGCATAAAAGTCGATAAGCGGGGCGAGATTCGCCTGAATCTGCGGCAAACGCTGTGGCAACCGGATGAACCAGTCGCTCGCCGGGAAAATGATCAGCGCCAACGCACCATTGACGACCGTCGCAAAGGCGATGACGCATAGCAGGGCCGCAATCGCCGACGGCACACCGCGCCGTTCGAGCCATTCCAGCGCGGGAACGAGGATGATGCTGATGACCAAAGCGGCCGTCAGCGGCAACAGGAACTCTGCGCCCGCGCTGAGGGCCAGTGGCAGGGCCGTAACCAGCGCCAGCAACAGCAAATAGACGATCAGGCGCAGCGGATCGCTGCCCAATACTGGCCGGAATGCGGGCGGCGGATTCGGTCGGTCCATGACCGCCCTATGCCACGGCAGTGCTGCCGCGTCACTAGAGGCAAGGGCGTCGAGCCGCAGCCGTCGCTTTCCCGCTGCCTAGGCGGGACCATATGCCCTGCGTTCTCAATCCTTCACCTCCGGCATCGGCAGAATTGCT
>CAZAWL010000224.1:0-3795 GCA_964488705.1 uncultured Sphingopyxis sp. | reverse complement strand
CCCTCGGCGACGCCCGTGACCAGATGGTCGAGCGTGCCGACCCCGCCAGAGGCGATGACCGGCACCGGTACGGCGTCGGCGATGGCGCGGGTCAGCGCGATGTCATAGCCGTCGCGGGTGCCGTCGCGGTCCATGCTGGTGACAAGCAATTCGCCAGCACCCAGCGCGACCAGGCGCTGCGCATGGGCAAGCGCGTCGATACCGGTGGCCTGACGCCCGCCATGCGTGAAAATCTCCCAGCGGCCCGGCGCCACGCTGCGGGCATCGATGCTGCCGACCACGCACTGGCTGCCGAAACGGGCGGCGATGTCGGCCACGATTTCGGGCCGCGCCACCGCCGCAGAGTTCACCGCGACCTTGTCGGCGCCGGCAAGCAACAGCGCGCGCGCATCATCCGCGCTGCGCACGCCCCCGCCGACGGTCAGCGGCATGAAACACTGTTCTGCGGTGCGCGCCACCATGTCGAGCAATGTCCCCCGCCCTTCGTGGCTGGCGGAAATGTCGAGGAAACATAGCTCGTCCGCGCCCGCCGCATCATAGGCGCGGGCTGCCTCGACCGGATCCCCCGCATCGCGCAGGTCGACAAAGTTCACGCCCTTGACGACGCGCCCGTCCTTGACATCGAGGCAGGGGATGACGCGGACGCGCACCGGCATCAGCGTTTTCCCGCCCGCGCGACGCACAATGCCTCGGCCAGATCGAGCCGGCCATCATAAATGGCACGGCCGGTAATGACGCCTTCCACCCCGTCGGCGACGTGCGGCAACAGGGCATGAATGTCGCCAATGTCCGCCACGCCGCCCGACGCGATAACGGGGATGGTGACGCTGCGGGCGAGCGCGGCTGTCGCGGCGACGTTGCACCCCTTTAACAGGCCGTCGCGCCCGACATCGGTAAACAGGAGTGCGGCGACGCCCGCATCCTCAAACCGGCGGGCGAGGTCGGTCGCGGTCACGTCCGACACGTCGGCCCAGCCCTCTGTCGCGACCATGCCGTCCTTCGCATCGACGCCGACGACGATCCGCCCTGGCAGGTCGCGCGCGGCGCCGCGGACAAAATCCGGGTCTTTCAGCGCCGCTGTGCCGATGATGACGCGGTCGACGCCCAGCGCCAGCCAGCGCTCGACCCCCGCCCGGTTACGGATGCCGCCGCCGACCTGCACGCGGCCCGGAAAGGCGGCGATGATGGCCTCAACCGCCGCGCCATTGCGGCTTTCGCCCGCAAAGGCGCCGTCGAGGTCGACGACATGCAGGTGCGTCGCCCCGGCGTCGGCAAAAGCCCGCGCCTGCGCCGCCGGATCGTCGCCATAGATGGTGGCGCGCGCCATATCGCCTTCGGCCAGGCGCACGACCTGCCCGCCTTTGAGGTCGATGGCCGGAAAGATGGTGAGGCCCGCGTTCATGGCCGCCATTTCAGAAACCGCTGCAATGTCGCGATGCCATAGGCCTGGCTTTTTTCGGGGTGAAACTGCACGCCGATGATGTTGGCGCGCGCGACGGCTGCCGCCACCGGCGCGCCATGGTGCGTCTGCGCGGCAATATGCGCGGCCTGCGCGGCGTGAAATTGATAGCTGTGAAGGAAATAGGCCTGGCCGGACGCAATCACCGGGTGGTCGCCCTGTGGCTCGACATCATTCCAGCCCATATGCGGGATGCGCAGGCCGGGCGTGGCCGGGATGGCATCGACCCAACCGCCGATCCAGCCGAGGCCCGGTGTCGCCCCATGTTCGCGACCTTCATCGGCCAGCAACTGCATGCCGACACAGATGCCCAGAAACGGGCGCGCGCGCACCAGCACCGCTTCGTTGAGCGCGTCGACCATGCCGGGGATGGCCGACAGGCTGGTCATGCAGTGCGCAAAGGCACCGACGCCGGGCAGGACGATGCGATGCGCCTGTGCCAGCACCGCCGGGTCGCTGGTCACGCCGATGTCGCTTGCCCCCGCCGCACGCAGCGCGTTTTCGACCGAGCGGAGATTGCCTGCACCATAATCGATGAGCGCAACGCCGGTCATCCGCCGCTCCGGCTATCTGGTTGCGGTGTCACAGCACCCCTTTTGTCGATGGCACGGCATCGCCCTTGCGCGGGTCGATTTCGACGGCCTGGCGCAACGCACGGGCCAGTGCCTTGAAACAGCTTTCGGCAATATGGTGGTTGTTCTCGCCATACAGCGTTTCGATGTGCAGGGTGATGCCGCCGGTCTGCGCAAAACTGGCAAACCAGTGTTCGAATAATTCGGTGTCCATTTCGCCCAGGCGCGGCTGGGTAAAGCCCGATTTCCAGATGAAATGCGGGCGGCCCGAAATGTCGAGCGCACAGCGCGTCAGCGTTTCGTCCATCGGCGCATAGGCGTGACCATAACGGGCGATGCCGCGTTTTTCGCCGAGCGCGTCGGCCAGCGCCCTGCCCAGCGCCAGCGCGCTGTCCTCTACCGTGTGGTGCTGGTCGATGTGGAGGTCGCCCTTTACCTCTAGCGTGATGTCGATCAGCGAATGGCGCGACAGCTGTTCGACCATATGGTCGAGAAAGCCGATACCGGTCGATATCTGATACGCGCCGGTGCCGTCGAGGTTGATGGCCCCGCGAATCTGCGTTTCGTGCGTGATCCGTTCAAAGCTGGCCGTGCGCATGGCTCGCCCTATAGGCGGCGCGGGGTGATTGGCAAGACCGGGATGTGCAGCGCATGCGGGCAAAAGCGCTTGACCCTGTGCGGCGCTCCGTCCACCTATCGCGGCCATGACTGATAGCGTGCCCGACAGCCTCATCCCCTATGACGAAATCGTGCAGGAAGCGTTGCGCGCTGTGGTCGGCCGGGTGCTGGGCGAAGTGGCGTCGACCGGCGGGACGCTGCCGGGTGGTCATCATTTCTATATCACCTTCAAGACGCGGGCACCGGGCGTCGACATCCCGCAGCATTTGATCGAGCGTTTTCCGGACGAAATGACGATCGTGCTCGAAAACCGGTTCTGGGATTTGACCGTGACCGACACCGGATTTTCGGTGGGGCTTTCGTTCAATCAGGTCGGCAGCATCCTTTCCATCCCCTTTGCCGCGGTGACCGCATTCGTCGATCCGTCGGTCGAATTCGGCCTGCAGTTCCAGGTCGACGGGCCAGAGGAAGACATGCCGGCTCATGACGCAGCCGAAAATGATTCGGCCGACCCGGTTTTGCCGGTCGAAGATGGCTCCAACGTGGTGACGGTCGACTTCGGCAAGCGCAAGTGACGCCCGCATATGGCGACGCGCATCGAAACCGATAGTTTTGGGGAGATTGCGGTCCCCGCCGACGCCTATTGGGGTGCACAAACACAGCGCAGCATCGCCAATTTCCCCTTTCCCCCGCACGAACGGATGCCGATCGGCATCATCCGCGCCCTCGCGTTGGTCAAACAGGCGGCGGCGCGGGTCAACCGCAAGCGCCTGATAGAAGAAGGGGGGCTCGATGCGGGCCTCGCCGACGCGATCGAGGCGGCCGCGGCAGAGGTGGTTGCGGGCGCGCATGACGACCAGTTTCCTCTCACCATCTGGCAGACCGGCAGCGGCACGCAATCGAACATGAATGTGAACGAGGTGATCGCCGGCCGCGCCAATGAGATGCTGACCGGCACGCGCGGTGGCAAAGCGCCCGTCCACCCCAATGATCATGTCAACATGTCGCAATCGTCGAACGACAGTTTTCCGACGGCGATGCATGTGGCGGTCGCACTGGCGGCGCGGGACCAGATCGACCCTGCGCTGGGCCGGCTGGAGGCGGCATTGCTCGCGAAAGCGCAGGCGTGGGGGGATGTCGTCAAAA
>CAZAWL010000223.1:0-3811 GCA_964488705.1 uncultured Sphingopyxis sp. | reverse complement strand
GCCAGCCCAGCGTGGCAAAGGGCCACAGCGCGGAGGAGAACCATGTGTCGAGGACGTCGGGGTCACGGGTCAAAGTCCGATCGTCACCGGCGAGGGCGCGGGCGGCCGCTTCGTCTGTCGCAACGAAAATTGTCCCTGCATCGTCAAACCACGCTGGAATCTGGTGCCCCCACCATAGCTGGCGGGAAACGCACCATGGCTGGATATTCTCCATCCAGTTGAAAAACGTCTTTTCCCAGCTCTTGGGCACAATCTCGATGCGGCCGTCGCGCACGGCCTCCAGCGGCGCCTTGGCCAATTCCGCGGCGTTCACATACCATTGGTCGGTCAGCCAGGGTTCGATGACCACCCCTCCACGATCGCCAAAGGGCGTTGCTATGGTGCGCGGTTCGGCGTCATGCTCTGCGCCGTCCTTGTCGATGTGCGGGATGAGCAAGCCGAGCGCCTTCATCCGCTCCACCACCGCCCTGCGCGCGTCGAACCGGTCCTGTCCGATGAGGTCGTCGGGGATGCCGCCGCACTGCACCACGCGCGCCTCGGCATCGAACATGTTGAGCATGTCGGCTGGCTTGATTCCCGCGCGTTTGCCGACCTCGAAATCGTTGAAATCGTGGCCCGGCGTAATCTTGACGGCGCCCGACCCCAGTTCGGGGTCAGCATGGTCGTCGGCAATGATCGGCACACGCCGCCCGGTGATCGGCAGGATTACCGACTTGCCGACAACGCTGGCATAGCGCGGATCATCGGGGTGGACCGCGACCGCCATATCGGCCAGCATCGTTTCGGGCCGCGTCGTTGCGACGACGATATGGTCCGCACCGTCCGCAAGGCGTGCGCCGTCGGCCAGCGGATAGCGGAAATGCCAAAATCCGCCCTTCACGTCGCGCGTTTCCACCTCAAGGTCGGAAATCGCGGTCTTCAATTTTGGGTCCCAGTTGACCAGGCGCTTGTCGCGATAGATCAGACCCTGATCATAGAGGTCGACGAACACTTTCACGACCGCCGCGCTGAAATGCGGGTCCATGGTGAACTGCTCCCGGCTCCAGTCCATCGAACAGCCAAGCCGGCGCAGCTGGCGGGTGATCTGACCGCCGCTTTCAGCCTTCCATTCCCACACCTTTTCGACAAATGCATCGCGGCTATAGTTGGTCCGCTTGTCCTGCCGTTCCTCCAGCTGCCGTTCCACGACCATCTGTGTCGCGATGCCGGCATGGTCGGTGCCGACGACCCACAGCGCATCCTTGCCGCGCAGCCGCTCGTAACGGACCAGCACGTCCTGCAAGGTGTTATCGAGCGCGTGGCCGATGTGCAATGCGCCGGTCACATTGGGCGGCGGATTGACGATGGTGAACGGTTCTGCATCGGGGCGGTGCGGGCGGAACAGGCCGCGTTCCTCCCACTGCGTTGCCCAACGCGCCTCTATGGTCGCGGGGTCAAAAGTCTTGGGCAGGCCGGTTTCCGGCGCGGGCGAAGGCGTGTCATTCATCGCTCCGCCTTTGCCAGCCATGCTGCATTGCGGCAAGGGGGGCAATGCGCCTGGTTACTGACCTGCCGCCGGGGTTGCCGCAATGTCGAGCGACCGGTCGGGGCCGGTGTAACGCCGCATCCAGTCGAACACTTCGCGATACCATTGGACGCTGTTGCGGCCCTTTAGCACCCAGTGATTCTCGTCAGGGTAGATCAACAACCGGCTTTCGATACCCTGACGTTGCAGCGCGGTGAAGGCGGCAAGGCTCTGGCTATAGGGGATGCGAAAATCGCGCTCGCCATGGATGACCAGTGTCGGCGTGCGCCAACTGGTGACGTAATTCACGGGGTTCCAGCGTTCGGGGTCGGTGCGCTGCCACCACGGGCCGCCATGGTCCCATTCGTCGAACCACAATTCCTCGGTTTCAAACGCCATGGCGCGCAGGTCGAACACGCCGGCGTGGGTGACCAAGCAGCGGAACCCGTCGGGCCACTGCCCGGCAATCCAGTTCATCATATAGCCGCCATAGCTGCCGCCCGCCGCACAGGCATTGGCCGGGTTGACCATCACATTGTTGGTCGCCGCAGCGGCCATGCCCAGCCGCAAATCCTCCAGCGGTTTACCGCCCCAGTCGCGGTTGATGCTGTCGGTAAAGGCCTGGCCGTACCCCGTGGACCCATGAAAATCGATCGTCACAACGGCGAAACCGCCGCTGGCAAACAGCATCGGGTTCCACCGCGTCGACCAGCTATTGCCGAAACTGCCCTGTGGCCCGCCATGGACCAGCAATACCGTCGGCATCGCCGCGCTGGCACCTGCCGGCGTCACGATCTGCCCCCATACCTGGTCGCCATTGGCCCCGGCAAAGTCGAACCGCTGCACCGTGACCGGGTCGATGTCGACCATGCGCGCGGCGTTGGCGACCGACAGGTTGCGGCGGTTGCCGTTCGCATCGCGCGTCCAGACGTCGGTCGGGCTGGTCAGGCTGTTGGCGGTATAGACGAGCCGGTTATTGCGGAGCGCGATGACGCTGCCGATATTCCCCTCCGCGCCCGACGGTTTGAGCGAGAGGCGGGTCACGGCGCCGGAGCGTATGTCGACGCTAAAGGCCGGATGGTCGAGGATGTCGCCTGCGGTGACGATCAGGCTGCGGCTGTCCGGCGTCCAGCTGATGCTGCTGACGGAACGGTCCCACTCCTGCGTCAGGGCGCGAACCGTGCCGCTGCGCAGGTCGCGCAGCATCACCACCTGGCGGTCGGCCTCGTAACCCGCGCGCGCCATCGCCGCATAGGCGAGCCATCGGCCATCGGGCGAGGGTGTCGGCAGCGTGTCCGTCGCAGCGTTGGCGGCGGTCAAATTGACGGCAGCGCCGCCATCGGCCGGTGCCGAATAGATGTCGAGGTTGGTCGAACGGGGTTCGTTGCGGTCGGCGATGCGCAGCGTGAAAAATACGGCCCGGCTGTCGGCGCTCCAGGCGATCTCCTCCGCCCCGCCAAAGGGTTTGGACGGTGTGTCGCCGACCAGATCACCGCCAATGGCCACGGCTGCACCGGCAATGCGGCCGTCGCTGCCCAGCGTAAAGGCAAAGGCACGGCTATAGACACCCGGCGTTTCCCAGCTGTCCCAGTGGCGGACGAACATTTCGTCATAAACGCGGCCGGACCCCGGCCCACGGGTCGCCCGGTCGCCTGCCTCTGCACAGCCAAAGCTGGGGCAGCCATGTGCAATGTCGCCCCACAGCAGCACCGACTGGCCGTTGGGGGACAGGCGAAAGCCCGCGACATCGGCCATCGTATCGCTCGCCTGCACCGGGGTCAGCAACAGCGCGCCACTCAGGTCCGCTGTGGCCGGCAGATCGACGAACCACAGCTGATCCTTGCCGCTGGCATTGGACAGGAAATAGAGGCGGCGGCCATCAGGGGAAAAGGCGGGCGCGCTTTCATTGGCATTCGCCGCATCTGCAAAATGCACCGGGGTCGCGCCTTCGCGGGTCGTATCGACCAGCCACAGACCGGTTGTTCGGGCATAGCTTTGCGGGTCGGTATCGGTCTGCTGATAGACGACCCAGCGGCCATCGGGCGACACCGCCGGTTCGCCGACGCGGGCCATGGTCGCCAGATCATCGGCGGTCATCGGTCGGGCGACTGCGGGCACAGCGGGCAGGGTGGCGGTCAGGGCGAGGAGCGCGGCAGCGCGCAACATAGTTGCTATGGTCATGGCCGCGAGTGATAGCGCAACGGCGCGAGCTCGCGCAATCGCATTCGGCTACATCGACACCAAGCCGCTGACGACCGCGAGGCCGAGGAAGGCGAGAAAGCCCATCGAATCGGTAATCATCGTGAC
>CAZAWL010000222.1:0-3820 GCA_964488705.1 uncultured Sphingopyxis sp. | reverse complement strand
ATCAGAATTGCACGGTGCGGGCTGCCATTTCGCGATGGAGTTGGGCCGCTACATCGCTGCGGATTGCGGGGTTTACCTGATGCGCGTGGTCGATCGCAAAGTCAGCCATGGCCAGACCTTTCTGGTCACCGATGGCGGGTTGCACCACCAACTCGCGGCGTCGGGTAATTTCGGCACCGTCATCCGCCGCAACTACCCCATCGCCGTCGCCAACCAGTTTGGCAGAGCGGGACAGGAGGTCGTGCACGTCGTCGGCTGTCTGTGCACGCCGCTCGACCGGCTCGGCGATCAGGTGTTGCTGCCACAGGCGGACGTCGGCGACATCGTCGCGCTTTTCATGGCCGGCGCTTATGGCGCAAGCGCGAGCCCGGCGGCTTTTCTGGGACACCCCGCGCCATTGGAAATGGTTATCGACGGGCAGCGTTGATCCGCCCGCCAACGGGCCGGTTCCACCGTTCTGCGCGCCGCAGCAAGAACCGCTGTCAGCTTAGGTTCAATCCTAACATAATATTCACCCTTCATTGGCAATAGGACAAGGCGGCAATCCCACCCATGCGGGGGGATTTTCGCGGCATGAAGGATGAAAGCGATGAAAAATAACGCTTTGCGCGCTGCATTGGTGTGCACAGTCAGTGGTTTGGCGCTGGTTCTGACCGGCTGTGGTGCCGGCTACGGTGGCGGCCCCGAATTGCCATCAGCCTCCTTTGTGGCACAACAGGAAGGGCCGGGCGAGGAATATGTCATCGGCCCGCTCGACCAGCTGACCATTTTTGTGTGGCGCAACCCCGAACTGGGTGGGCGCGTCCAGGTGCGCCCAGACGGGCGTATTTCGACACCGCTTATTTCCGATATGCCGGCGGTCGGCAAAACACCGACGATGCTGGCGCAGGACATTCGCATCCAGTTGTCGCGCTATATCAACGACCCGATCGTCAGCGTCATCGTCAACGAATTTTCGGGCACCTATTCGCAGCAGGTCCGCATCATCGGTGCGACCGAACAACCGGCTGCGTTGCCGTTTCGCGCCAATATGACGTTGCTCGACGCGATGATCGCGGTCGGCGGCCTCAACGAATATGCCGCCGGCAACCGAGCGCGACTGGTCCGCACCAATCGCGGCACCGGCCGGCAACAGGAATATGCGCTGCGCATCAATGACCTGATCCGGCGGGGCGACACGTCGGCCAATGTCCGCCTGCAACCCGGTGACGTCATCATCATTCCGGAAAGCGCTTTTTGATGACTTCGCTGCTCGACGAATTCAAAGTTGTCCTTCATGGAATCTGGCAACGCCGCTGGCTTGCCATGGCGGTGGCGTGGGGCCTGTGCCTGCTTGGCTGGCTGATCATCGCCCTGATCCCCAACAGCTATGAATCGCGGGCCCGAATCCAGGTTGAGATTAACGACGTCGTTCCCGATGCGTCGAGCAGCCCGCTCGACCAGCAGCGGCAGTTCGACCAGCTGAAACTGGCCATCGCGTCGACCCGCAACCTGGCGCTTGTCGCTGTGGCATCCGGTATGGTGCCGCGCGATGCGGATGAGGCGACGCGGGCCAGTGCCGCACAGGCACTCGCACAGGCGACCAGCATCACCTCCTCCCCCGACAGCAATATCATAGAGATCAAAACGGCGCTGGGCGGCGGCGGGCGCAGCAATGCCGAAAGCGCGGCGCTGGTGACGCAGGTGGTGGACAGCATGATCGCGGTGTTCCGTGATGAGCAAATCCGTGGCGGTGCAGCCAACGCCCAACAGACGGTGCGCTTCCTCGACGCCCAAATCACGGAAACGCAGACCAAATTATCACAGGCGGAGTCGGCCCGCGCCGGCTTTGAAGCGCGCAATCTCGGCTTGCTCCCCGGTGCCGGATCGCCCGCCATGCGGATAGAGTCGGCCCGCGCCGAATTGTCGCAAATCGATACGCAGCTGATCGCCGTCAGCGCCCAGCTGGCCGCCACACCGCAATCCATTTCGACCCCCGGCCTCCCGGCGACGGGGGTGGGTTTTGCGCGGCAACAGCTGGCGTCCGCGCAGGCGGAACTTAGCAGCATGCGTGCCCGCGGGCTGACCGATGCCCACCCCGACGTCCAGGCGTTGCAGTCGCAGATCGCGGCCTTGCGGCTTCAGGCGGCACGCGAACCAACCGGCGGGACGGGCGGCACGGTTCAACCGAACCCGGCTTATGCCAGCCTCGCGGCACAGCGCTCCGCGCTGCAAACCCGGCGCGGCCAGCTGAGTGCAGAAATTGCATCCATCACCGCCCTTCGGACGCGCGAACCGGCCGTGGCGGCGGAATATGACCGGCTCAACCGCGAATATAATGTGCTCAAGGATCAGAATGATCGCCTGGTTGCGCGGCGGGAGCAGGTGCGATTGCGCGGCGCGGCAGAAAGCACCGCCGATGCCGTGCGGATCGAGGTGCTCGACGAACCGACGTCGCCGACCACGCCAATCGCGCCGAACAAGCCGATCCTGTTGCTGGCCATTTTGGTCGCTGGGCTGGCTGGCGGCATCGCCACAGCCTTTTCCATGAGCCAGATCCAGACCACATACCCGACCGCCGCACGCCTCGCGCGGGCGAGTGGATTGCCGGTGATCGGGTCGGTAACCGAACAGCTGACCGACGCGCTGCGCAGCGAGCGGCGGATGCGGCTGCGCCGATTCGCCATGGCTGGCGCAGGGCTGTTTCTGTTTTGCGCCATACTCTTAACCGTTGAGTTCGCTCAGCGGATGACGGTGGGCTGACCGGGCGGATGAGCAAGGATGACGAGTCGATGAGTGACATGAAGCCCATCCGGCGCAAGGGGGCCATGCTCGAAAAGGCGGACAGCCGTTTCGATTTTGGCAGCCAGTTGCGTCGTCTGGAACCCGGCGCGGTCGGCGAAGGTCCGGTGCTCGAAGCCCGCCCGGTCAAGCGGGCCCCGGCGCCGCGTGCTGGTCGCAAGGCGCCTGCCGCACCGGTGGTGACGCATGAGGTGACGCCGGCAGAGGCCCCCGAAGCGGGTTCTGCGCTGGTGCCCCCCGCAGCACCGGCGACATCTGTGCCGGCAACTGCATCCGAAACGTCACCCTTGCCGCCCGCCGTCGCTCCGTCCGGTTCGGCTGTTGCGCGCCGCCGCTTTGAAACGCGCGCGCCGATGCAGCCGATCAACCGGGCCTTGCTGCACGATCTGGGCATGGTCGAGGGTGCAGTGACATCAAGCCCGCTCGCCGAGGAATATCGGCTGATAAAGCGGCAATTGTTGCGCAATGCGGCAGGCAATCCGGCAGGTCGGCGAATCCTCGTCACCTCCGCGCAGCCGGCGGAGGGCAAGACATTCAGCGCGATCAATCTGGCACTGTCGCTGGCCAATGAACAGGGCTTG
Source organism: uncultured Sphingopyxis sp. (assembly GCA_964488705.1). Lineage (GTDB taxonomy): Bacteria > Pseudomonadota > Alphaproteobacteria > Sphingomonadales > Sphingomonadaceae > Sphingopyxis. Next base: position 458 of record CAZAWL010000222.1, on the reverse strand, counting down.
TCGGTGCTGTTGGTCGACGGCGATGCGGCGCGCCAGGAGGCGGTGTCGCGGCTCGGCATCGTGCCCGGGCGGGGCTTGCTCGACATCCTCGCCGACGCGTCGGTCGACCCCGCCGACTGCGTCATTCCGACCGACATCCCCGAACTGTCGATCCTGCCCGCCGGCACAGCGAGCCTGCGCGACAGCGAACTGCTTAACTCGACGCGGATGATGGATTTGCTGGCGACGCTCGAAGCCGACGCGCCCGACCGCATCATCCTGTTCGATTCGATGCCGCTGCTCGCCGCATCGTCCGCCGGGGCGATTGCACAATTTTGTGGCCAGGTGCTCGTGGTCGTGCGCGCCGATGTCACCCGCGAAGCCGTTTTGCGCGACGCAATCGGCCTGATCGGCCAGCACCATGGCATTTCGCTGTTGCTCAACCGGGTACTGTTTACGCCCGAAGGCCGCCGCGTCGG
>CAZAWL010000221.1:0-3844 GCA_964488705.1 uncultured Sphingopyxis sp. | reverse complement strand
GAGGAGCAGGAGGAATGCGGTGACGAGGATCGACCACACGAACAGCGGCATTTTGTGCAGCGTCATGCCCGGTGCGCGCATGTTGAAAATGGTGGTGATGAAATTGATCGCACCCAAAATCGACGCGGCCCCGGCGAGGTGAAGCGAGAAAATCGCCATATCCACAGCCATCCCGGCCGAACCACTGGTCGACAGCGGGGCATAAACCGTCCAGCCCGTGCCCGCACCATTACCCGACCCGCCGGGCACAAAGCTCGAACCGATCAGCATGATGAACGCGACAAAGGTCAGCCACCAGCTGACATTGTTCATGCGCGGAAACGCCATGTCGGGCGCACCGATCATCAACGGGACAAACCAGTTGCCGAACCCGCCGATCATCGCCGGCATGACCATGAAAAAGACCATGATCAACCCGTGCGCGGTGATCAAAACGTTCCAAAGATGCTTGCCCGCGGTAGCGTCACCGGCACCGCCCAGAAAGGCGGACCATCCCGGCAGATACTGGATGCCATGTTCGGCCAGTTCCAGACGCATCAGGCCCGAAATGGCACCGCCGATAATCCCCGCGAAGATCGCGAACAGGAGATAGAGCGTGCCGATATCCTTGTGATTGGTCGACATGAACCAGCGGACGAAAAATCCGGGCTTGTGGTCGGCATGATCATCATGGTGACCGGCGGTGGCTGCGATGCTCGTCATCTTTCGGCGTCCTTAGTCAATCAGTCTCTGGCGCTATCGGCGTCGTTCAATTGGCGGCGGCTGCAGGGGCAGCGGCCTCGGTTGCCGGCGTTGCCGACGTCGGCGCAGCCGCAGCGGGCGTCGCCGCCGCCGGTGCTGCCGGTGCCGCAGTACCCGGCATCGTGCCCCCGCGGCTGGCAACCCACTGGGCAAAACGTTCGGGCGTGACCACCTCTACCGCGATGGGCATGAACCCATGGTCGACACCGCACAGTTCGGAACATTGTCCATAATAGACGCCGGGCCGTTCGGCACGGAACGTCACTTCGTTCAGGCGTCCGGGAACAGCATCCATCTTGGTCCACAATGCAGGCACGGCCCAGCTGTGGATGACGTCGGACCCGGTGACGATCAGCTTCACGGTCTGCCCCACGGGCACCACCATGCGATTGTCGACAGCGAGCTGCACCGGTTCGCCATTGGCGATCGCCTGTGCGTCGGGCAGCATCCGCGACACGATTTCCGATATGCCATGGTCGGGATATTCATAGCCCCAATACCACTGATATCCGGTGACTTTCACGGTCACGGCGTCGGCGGGCGGCGGCGCATATTGGCGCGCCAGCAGGTCAATCGAGGGGACGGCAATGCCGACGAGGATAAGGACGGGGATGACGGTCCAGACGATTTCGATCAGCGTATTGTGCGACGTTTTCGACGCAACCGGGTTGGCGGCCGCGCGATAGCGCACGACGATCCACAGCATCAGCCCAAGCACCAGCAGCGATACAACCGCCATCATGGGGATGAGGAGCGCATTGTTCATCCAGTGGGCATATTCGCCGTTTTCTGTGACCTGCGGCTGAAAATCGACGCCGCCGCTGACCGGTTGACCGATGCCCGCTTCGGGCCTGGCGTGGTCAAAGGTCGGCGCCGGCGTGGCATCGGCCGCGGCAGATGCGGCTGGCGCTGCGGCCGGCTGTGCGGCGACCGGTTCTGCTGCGGTCGCCGCAGGCGCGGTCACTGCGGCCGTCGCGGCGACAGGGCCAGTGGCCAGCAGGAGTGCGAGGAAAATGCGCTGAATCAGTTTCATGGCGTTGCCGTCCGTCCCGGTCGAATCAAAATTTTCTCCGGTTGCCCCGACGGAAACTGCCGTCGCGCCGCCCCCAGACGGTTGCCGGATGTGACGGGCCTATAGACCGGCTTGTCGCAGGTCACAAGCGCCTCTAAGGGCAGTTTCCACCAATCTTCGCGCCCTTTTTTGCAAACGGACCCACGCCACCCCATGACCAAAGACGACGTGCTTGACGAGTTTCGCGCCGCGGGTGCCTTGCTGGAGGGGCATTTCATTCTCTCATCCGGGCTGCATTCGCCGGTTTTTCTGCAGAAAATGCTGGTGTTCCGCGACCCCGCCCGAACCGAACGCCTGTGCCGGGCGCTTGCCGCCGCCATTACGGAGCGGTTCGGCACCGTCGACCTCGTCATCTCACCCGCGATGGGCGGGGTCATACCGGGGTACGAAACCGCGCGGGCGCTGGGCTGCGATGCGATTTTCGTGGAGCGCGAGGAGGGCAAATTTGCGCTGCGGCGCGGCTTTTCCATTCCCGACGGCGCCCGGGTTGTGATGGTGGAGGATATTGTCACCACCGGCCTGTCGTCGCGCGAATGCCTCGACGCGATCCGCGCCTATGGCGGCAACCCGCTGGGCGGGGCGTGCCTGATCGACCGGTCGAACGGAAAGGCTGACATCGGCGTACCGCTGGTCAGCCTGTGCCGACTCGATGTGCCCGCCTACCCTGCCAATGCCCTGCCGCCCGAACTGGCCGCGTTGCCCGCGACCAAGCCGGGCAGCCGGGACCTCAAGGCATGACGCAACGCCTGCGCCTGGGCGTCAATATTGACCATGTCGCCACCATCCGGAACGCCCGCGGCGGCGAACACCCCAGCCCGTTGCGCGCCATCCAGATTGTCGAGGCGGCGGGCGGAGACGGCATCACCATCCACCTGCGCGAGGACAGGCGGCACATCCGCGACTATGACCTTGATGCCATCATGGCGGGTGCGCGCCTCCCCGTGAATCTGGAAATGGCGGCGACGGAGGAGATGCTGGCCATCGCGATCGCCCACAAACCGCACGCCGCCTGTATCGTCCCCGAACGGCGCGAGGAACGCACGACCGAGGGCGGTCTGGACGCGGCCGGACAGCATAACCACCTCGCCCCGATTGTCGCGGCGCTCAACGAGGCGGGCATCCGCGTCAGCCTGTTCATCGAACCCGACGCGCGCCAGATTGATGCAGCCATCCGCCTGCGCGCGCCGGTGGTGGAGCTGCATACCGGGCGCTATGCGCATCTGTGCCTCGCGGATGACCGGGAAGGGGTGGCCGCCGAACTGAAACGGCTGGCCGACGCTGCAGCACTTGCGGCCAAGAACGGCATCGAACCGCATGCCGGCCATGGGCTGACATTCGACAATGTCGTGCCCATAGCCGCGATCCCCCAACTCGCCGAGCTCAATATCGGCCATTATCTGGTGGGCGAAGCGATCTTTATCGGGCTGGACGAGAGCATCCGGCGGATGCGTGCCCTGATGGATGAAGCGCGGTGATCATCGGCCTCGGCTCCGACCTGTGCAATATCGAGCGCATTCAGGCATCGCTCGACCGTTTTGGCGAACGGTTCGAGCGGCGCGTGTTTACTGCCGTCGAACAGGCCAAGGCCAACCGCCGCCCATTCACCAAGGCGGGCACACTCGCCAAGCGTTTTGCTGCAAAGGAAGCCTTTTCCAAAGCCGTCGGCACCGGTTTCAAGCGCGGCGTCTTTATGAAGGACATCGGCGTCGTCAACGCCCCGTCGGGCGCACCAACGCTGGCGCTGACCGGCGGCGCGGCGGAACGGTTGGCCGCGCTGACCCCGCCGGGGCACAGCGTCCACATTCATTTGACCTTGACCGACGATCATCCTTGGGCACAAGCGTTTGTCATCTTGGAAGCCAGGGCGTTATAGAGTAATAATACACCACGCCCAATCCTCAGCTATTCGGAGCATAGATGTGAACGATACTCCCGCCGAAGGCACGCCAGCCGAGGCTTCACCCGACGCACGGGCGACCGAGGCGACAGTGGCGGCGGACGGCGGCAGCGAAGCGGAGCCGACCAACTGGC
>CAZAWL010000220.1:0-3849 GCA_964488705.1 uncultured Sphingopyxis sp. | reverse complement strand
GCCCAACCCAGCCCCGGCACAGCCAGCAGCGGGTCGACCCGGCCCAGCGCGAACCAGCCGCCGCCGATGAGCGCGATGCCCAGAGCGACCGCCACGAACAGCACCGCGGCGACGCAGTCTTTGGTTGTCAGGGCGGGCATGGCCAACGCGCTGGCCCGGCCAATCAGCGCCGCGTCTTTCCCGGGTCCAGCTGTGGGTCCGGTTGCAGGTCGGGCACGACCAGTCGGTCGCCCTGCACCTGGGGCATCGGCGTTTCGGCGCTGGGCACCGCAGGGGCGGCGTCATTGTTCAATGCCGGCTCTACGCCCAGGTCGACGAGCGAGCTGTCATTCTTTTCCTGCGAAACGCCCGGGTTGCTGACGCCTGCGGCCTGCGCCTGTGCCCGCGCCAGGTCAGCCTCCTGCCGCGCCGGCGCCGTGGCCCAGCCGACCAGCAGCACCAGCAGCAGCATGACCGACAGGCCGCTCAGCCCGACGATCAACCGCCGGCGCGCCTCGCGGCCCGTGTCATAAACGCCGCGCTGATAACGATCGGTTGCCATATCCGTTACCCTCTGACCCTGTCATGGACCGGCCCTGCCAACGGAGCAAAGCCTTTGGCCGCCCGCCAGCCCGGATTATATAATGTCGATAGATAGCGAAAACCGCTGTCGCACAAAATGGTCGCGATGCGCCGCCCCGGCCCCAACGCCCGGGCGAGTGCGATGGCCCCCGCCACATTGATGCCCGACGACAGGCCGAGGCAAAGCCCCTCCTCCCGCAACAGGCGCTGCACCCAATAATCGCCATCGGCATCGGAGATGCGAAATTGCGTATCGATCGGCGCGCCTTCGAGGTTGGCGGTGATCCGGCTCTGGCCGATCCCCTCGGCAACGCTGCTGCCCTCTGCGCGCAGCTCGCCACAGGCAAAATAATTGTACAGCGCCGCGCCATGCGGGTCGGTCAGCGCGATGCAGACATTGGCGTCGCGTTCCTTCAGCCCCAGCCCAACCCCGGCGATGGTCCCGCCCGTGCCGGCAGCACAGGTAAAGCCGTCGATCCGGCCATCCATCTGGTCCCAGATTTCCGTGGCGGTACCGACGATATGCGCCTTGCGGTTCGCAATATTGTCAAACTGGTTGGCCCACACTGCACCCGGTGTTTCATCGGCAATCCGCCGGGAAACATGGACGAAATGGCCTGGATTGGCGAATGGCGCTGGCGGCACCAGCACCAGCTCCGCGCCCAGCGCCCGCAACGTATCCGCCTTTTCCTGGCTTTGCGTATCGGGCATGACGATGATGGTGCGAAAACCCATGGCGTTGGCGACCAGCGCCAGCCCGATGCCGGTATTGCCAGCGGTCCCCTCGACAATCGTTCCGCCGGGCTGCAACCGCCCCGTTTCAACGGCATCGCGGACAATATAGAGCGCCGCGCGATCTTTTATCGACGCGCCGGGGTTTGCGAATTCGCATTTGCCAAAGATGTCACAGCCCGTTTCGCTGCTTGGCCCGTGCAATCGCACCAAGGGCGTCTGGCCGATCAATCCCGGCAAGCCTGTGTCACGCATGGTCACGCCCCTGATGTAGCGACGGGCCGAGGCTGCGGCAAGGCGGACGGCACGAAATCGCGTGCCAAGGCTCTTGGGGCCCTTGCCAATGTAATTATATACCATTACCGCCATCGCCCAAGTCCTCCCCCGCAATCAAAACCTAACGGATCGCACCATGACCATTCGCCCGACGCTCTTGGCCGCTGCTGCCATGTCCGCCCTGTTGCCCGCCGCACTGCACGCCCAGACCGCACCGGCACGGACCGACCCGCCGCCAAGCACCGCGACGAGCGACGGCGATGATTTCCACGGGCCAGAGGCGGATCTGGTCGTCACCGCGCCCTATGTCCGCAGCCTCGACCTGTTCGGCACCGTCGGCGTTGTTCAGGGGACGGAACTGGCGCGTGACCTGCGTGGCCAGATTGGCGAAACGCTCGCCCGCCAGCCGGGTGTGTCCGCCACCAGCTTTACCCCCGGCGCGTCGCGCCCGGTCATTCGCGGGTTTCAGGGTGAACGTATTCGCGTCCTGACCGACGGGATCGGGTCGATCGATGCATCGAACACGTCGGCCGATCACGCCGTGGCGATTAACAGCCTGACGGCGGAGAGGATCGAGATTATTCGCGGTCCGGCGAGCCTGCTGTTCGGATCCAACGCCAGCGGCGGCGCAGTCAATGTGTTTGACCGGCGCATCCCGCGCGCCCTGCCCGAGAGTCCTGCGCACATCGACGCGCTCGCCAGCTATGGCAGCGCCGCAGACGAACGTTCCGGCGCGGTATCGATCGACGTACCGGTGGGCACGCGCATCGCCCTCCATCTCGACGGGAATTATGCGCGGACCAACGATCTGCGTATTGGCGGATTCCAATCCACCGCTGCGCTGCGGGCACAGGGCGTCGTCCTCGCCGCCGACGCGCTGGCCAATGGCGACGCCGACCTCGCGGCGGACATTACCGGGGCCGTCAACCAGCGCGGGCGACTGGCGAACAGCGCCACCGAAACCTATGGCTTTGGCGGCGGCATTTCGCTGATCACCGATGGCGGGTCGCTGGGCGTATCGGTCGGCCTGTTCGACAGTGTTTACGGCATCCCCAGCCCCCCCGGCGGCGAAGGCGGTGTGACCATCGACCTCAGGCAATGGCGCGCCGACGTGCGCGGCGAGGTCGAACTGGGCAGCGGATTATTTGACCGGCTGCGGCTGCGTGCCGGCTTTGCCGATTATGTCCATCAGGAGCTGGAAGGCGGCGATGTTGGCACGACCTTTCTGAACCAGGGCATCGAGGCGCGCGCCGAACTGGTACAGGCGCGCCGCGGCGGCTGGTCGGGTGCGAGCGGCGTCCAGTTCACCTTTCGCGATCTGACCGCGATTGGCGATGAGGCATTTTTGCCGCCCAATGAATCCGAACAATTTGCGCTGTTCACGCTGCAGGAATGGCATCTTGGGTCGTTCGGTATCGAACTGTCGGGCCGTTATGAACAGAGCCGCGTCACCGCCACTGACATCGGCTTTGCGCGCAGTTTCAATGCCCTGTCCGGTGCGTTCGGGCTCAGCTATGACCTCGACGATAACAGCAAGCTGGGCGTCACACTGTCGTCGACCAGCCGTGCGCCCTCCGCCGAGGAGTTATTGTCCAACGGCCCGCACATCGCGACCCAGGCGTTTGAGGTTGGCGACTTGACGCTGGGCAAGGAATTGTCGCGCTCGCTCGAAACCTTTGCACGGCTGCGTGTCGGCGCGGCCCGCGTCAACCTGTCTGCCTTTGCCAGCTGGTTTGACGGGTTCATCATCGACAGCCCGACCGGCGCGGTCATGGATGACCTGCCCGTATTCCAATATGTGCAGCGCGATGCCCGCTTTTACGGCGCCGAGCTAGAGGCGGAGGTGCCCATTGCACAATTTGGCGGCTGGACATTGTCGTCCAACCTCACCGGCGATGTGGTGCGTGCACGCCTCGCCAACGGCGGCGGCAACGTGCCGCGCATCCCGCCGCTGCGTTTGCGCGGGGGCGTCGAGCTCGACAGCAGCCAGTGGCAATTATCCGCGGAGGTTGAGTGGAACGCGCGCCAGAACAGGATTGCCGCGTTCGAAAGCGCGACCGATGCCTTCACGCTGGTCAACCTGTCGGCTACTTGGCACCCGCTCGGCCGCGAAAGGGGCGTATCGCTCATCCTGTCGGGCAATAACCTGTTCGACGTCGTCGCCCGCCGCCATGCCAGCTTTACCAAGGATTTCGCGCCGCTGGCCGGCCGTGACATCCGTCTGACGGCACGTGCAAGCTTTTGATCGGCGGGGGACCGGACGGGCGTTTCATGGTGCGT
>CAZAWL010000219.1:0-3860 GCA_964488705.1 uncultured Sphingopyxis sp. | reverse complement strand
AACCCGACTGGCGCTGATGCGTGAAACCAATGACGGCTTTAGAATTGCCGAGGAGGATTTGCGGTGCCGGGGCGGCGGCGAAATGCTGGGCACCCAACAATCCGGCGACGCGAGCTTTGCCCTCGCCACGACCGAACAGGTCGACAGGTTGATTGCGGCGGCGCGCGACGATGCCCGCCTGCTGCTCGATCGCGATGGTGGGCTCGACGGGCCGCGTGGCCAGGCGGCGCGTGTCGCGCTCTACCTGTTTGATCGCGACGCCGGGGTGATGCTGTTGCGGGGCGGCTAGAGCCTGATGTCGAGAGCATGATCCACGCCTTGCGATATGTCATCCCGAGGCGATCATGGTCTATAGCCTGCCCCCCAGCGCCAACCTAACAAACTCCTCGATATCGAGCGCGGGCGCGCGCAAATACCCCTGAAACCAGCGACAGCCCATATCCGCGATCACGGCCAGCTGCTGCTCATCCTCCACGCCCTCGGCCAAAACGTCGATAGATCGGGTCCGTGCATGCTCGACGATCCCGCGCAGCAAACTCGCAGCGCGATCGGAATCGGCGGCGTCGCGGGTAAAGGCGGCATCGACCTTAATGTAATCAACCGGCAATTGCCGCAACCAGGCAAGGCCCGAGTAACCGGTGCCGAAATCGTCCAGTGCGACATGCACCCCGGCGGCGCGCAACATGTGCAGCGTTTCTGCGGCGGCCTGCGGGCTGGCTATGGCTGCGCCTTCGGTGACCTCAATGGTCAGGCGCGTCGGCGCAATCCCGTGACCGCGCGCCATATCGAGCAGCTGGCCGGCCGCACCCGTGACCCCGATGTCGGTCGAGGTTGCGTTCAGGGCAATGCGCAAATGCGCCATCGCCGCGGGCCAGCCAGCCATTGCACGCATCGCCGATGCCCAGATGTGGTGGCTCAGTTGCGCCTGACGCCCGCTCGCCACCGCTGCGGCGAACAGCGTAGCCCCGCCGAGCAAGCCGAGCCGTGGATGGTTCCACCGCGCCAACGCCTCCGCACCGACCATGCGGCCATCGGCGACGCTGAATTGGGGCTGGAAACGCACGTCGACATCGTTGAACGATAGGTCGGACGGCAGTTCGACCGAACCGACACCCTTAACCGCTGCGTGGAGATGCCGGCGCAGGCTGGCGGCAATCTGGTCGGCTGAACGCCCGGCGACGCGATGATCACAGCCGATAAGCAGTGTCAGGTCGGGGTGCGCCGGCCGCACCAGCGCCAGTTCCAAGGCCGTCGCGGTCAGGCGCGCCTCCATCTCCGCCCGGTCGGGGTCGGCCGGGTCGGCATAAACCATGGCGAAACCGTCGATGTCGACACTGCACAAGGTAACAGCCTGTGCGAAATCGCCACGCAGCGCATGGACAAAGCTGTGTGCCACATGTTCGACCAGCGCGTTGGCGGCGTCGTCGCCCTGCTGCGTGCGCATATCGGCGATGCCATGAAGCGCACAGCCGACCACCATCGGCCTGTGCAGCTTGTCCGCCGCCGCCAGCCGCAGGGCCCGCAGCGCTTCGGCCAGCGAAGGCAGCCGCCGCGCGCCGGGCATGCCATCCGCATTGGGTACGGCGTTCGGCGCCGATTGCCATTCGATGTGGCCGATAAGGTGCTGCCCATTGAGCGAGAGATGATGGATGATGGTCACGCAATCCGGACCGGCCGACAGGCGGTGGCTGAATGCGGTGTAGCCGCCGCGACGCAGCAATTGCCTGAGCGCCGCAATGGCCCGGTGACGGTCGCCGGGGAGCGAGCGGCGCAGAAAGCTGCGCAGTTGCAACCGCGTCAGCCCGATCAGGTCGGCGAATGATCTGTCGCTGGCGGAATCGATGTGGATGACGCCGTCTGCCAGCGCCGCATGCCACCATAATTGCCGCACGGGTTGGTGCGGGTCAGCCGCAGGACGACCCTGTCGCCGGGCCAGAGCGATAGCGAGCGCCAGCTCCTGTCCGTGCCAGGGCGCCGGCAACATCGCGCTGATCCCGCTCTGCGTAAAGGCCGAGAGGCGCTCCGCATCGGCACGGTCGTAGAGCAGTAAAATCCGCGCATCGCGCGCCGCAACATGGCTGGCGAGCATCTGTGCCGCGACAATCGCCTGGTCGATAGCGGCACGCGCATCGAGGACGACCAGATCGCAATCGAGCGCGACAAAACGCTTTGCCAATCCCTGGGTCCGGCGCGCCGCGACGACGCGGAACCCGGCCTGCGTCAAGTCGCTGGCCAATGCATCGCGATCGGTAAAGGACAACAGCAATATCGTCTCACGCGGGTGGTGCAGCGCGCCATGGGCGTCGGTCGCGTTCGACGCGTTATGCGTGGGGGTGTTGTCCGGCATTCTGCGGCTATAGCGCAAATTTCTTGCCCATTGCTTGCGAGTGTTCCGCTAACGGGCTAGCCAGCCACCATGGCAGATGCCCCCACAAACTGCGAAACAGCATCGACGGTGCCGGCGCCGCCCGCGCTCACCGATGTCTTCGGGCGAAAAATCACCTATTTGCGGCTGTCGGTCACCGACCGTTGTGACCTCAGGTGCCGCTATTGCATGACCGAACACATGCAGTTCATGCCGCGCAACGAACTGCTCAGCACCAGCGAATTGATCGGCATTGCCAACGCGTTCATCGACCGTGGCATCCGCACAATCAGGCTGACCGGTGGTGAGCCATTGACCCGCCGCGACATTATTCCACTGGCTGCGGCGCTGGGCGGGCGGATCGGCAACGGGCTGGATGCGCTGACGCTGACCACCAACGGCACCCGGTTGGCCGGCTGTGCCGCCGACCTGCGCGCCGCCGGCATTCGGCGCATTAACGTAAGCGTCGATACGCTTGATGCCGAAGACTTTTCCCACATCACGCGCGGAGGCGACATCGGGCGCGTACTGGCGGGGATTGACGCAGCTCTGCAGGCTGGCCTGTCGGTCCGCATCAACATGGTGGCGATGGCCGGCGTCAACGACCGCAACTTGCCGGCGATGCTCGACTGGTGCGCATCGAAGGGCATGGATCTGGCATTGATCGAATCGATGCCGATGGGCGGCGGTGTCGATCCGATACGCGGCCTGACGCATATCGGCCTTGATGCATTTATTGAACGGGCGACGGGTGGGGCCGTCCTCACCAGCGTCGCGCACAAGACCGACGGTCCGGCGCGCTATGTCCGCATCGGCGACTGGCCGGTGCGCGTCGGGCTGATCACGCCCATCAGCCAAAATTTCTGCGCCGGGTGCAACCGCATCCGCATGACTGCAAAAGGGGAAGTGCATGGCTGTCTGGGCCATGACGATGCCATCGACCTTGCCGCCGCCTGGCGCAGTGGTGGCGCTGAGGCACTGGACCCGCTGATCGCGCGGCTGATGGCGACCAAGGCGGAGCGCCACCTGTTCCAGATCGGCGGCACGCTTGCCGAGTCCGGCACGATGCGGCACATGAACGTCAATGGCGGCTGATGCGTGGCTGCGTGGGGTAACCAGCTGACTAATGGATGACGCTGCCATGAAACTGGCACTATTGGAAACCGGATCCGCATTATCGCGCGCGGCGGCGAGCGACCTGCGTGACCGCTATGACTGGGTCGAACCCGGGGAAGCCGATCTGATCGTCGCGCTGGGCGGCGACGGCTTCATGCTGCAAACGCTGCACCACATGCTCGACACCAATCGCATTTTGCCTGTGTTCGGCATGAATCGCGGCACTGTCGGCTTTTTGATGAACGAGTTCAAAAAGGACGCGTTGCTCGAACGTATCGCGCGGGCACGCCCTTTCACGGTGACGCCGCTGATGACCGAGATTACAACCATGCGCGGGGAACGGCACCTGCTGCCCGCCATCAACGAACTCTCGCTGTTG
>CAZAWL010000218.1:0-3867 GCA_964488705.1 uncultured Sphingopyxis sp. | reverse complement strand
CCCGCCATGCCAATCGCCGGCGCCATTGACCCCGTCGTCACCCCGCGCGCGCCATCGCTGCGCCCGGACGGCCGCATCGACCTCGTCGGCCTGTCGCGGCCCGATATTGCCCGGGCGCTGGCCGATGCCGGCCTCGACGACAAAGCGGCAAAGCTGCGCGCCAAACAAATCTGGCACTGGATCTATCATCGCGGCGTCACCGATTTTGCCGTGATGACGGATATTGCCAAGACCATGCGCCCCTGGCTGGCCGACCATTTCGTCATCGGCCGCCCAGAGGTGGTGACCGCGCAAACATCGTCAGACGGCACACGCAAATGGTTGTTGGCGACCGCTGATGGCCATGAATTCGAGATGGTGTTCATCCCCGATGCCGACCGCGGCACGCTGTGCATTTCCAGCCAGGTCGGGTGCACGCTCAATTGCCGTTTCTGCCACACCGGCACGATGCGTCTGGTCCGCAACCTGACGGCGGGGGAGATTGTCGGCCAGGTCATGCTGGCGCGTGATGCGTTGGGCGAATGGCCCAAAGGGTCGATGGCCAGCATCAGTGATGGCGATAATGACGAGGATGATGACGCGCCACATTACACCGCCGACGGCCGGCTGCTGACCAATATCGTGCTGATGGGCATGGGCGAGCCGCTGTATAATTTCGACAATGTCAAAGGCGCGATGAAGATCGTCATGGACGGCGACGGGCTTGCGCTGTCACGCCGCCGCATCACGCTGTCGACCAGCGGCGTGGTGCCGATGATGGCCCGTGCCGGAGAGGAAATCGGCGTCAACCTCGCCGTGTCGCTCCACGCCGTGACCAAGGAGGTGCGTGACGAGATCGTCCCGATCAACCGCAAATATGGCATTGATGCACTGCTCGCCGCCTGTGCCACATATCCCGGCACCAACAATGCCCGCCGCATCACCTTTGAATATGTGATGCTGAAGGACAAGAATGACAGCGACGCCGACGCCGAGGAACTGGTGCGATTGATCCGCCAATATCGTTTGCCGGCCAAGGTCAACCTGATCCCGTTCAACCCATGGCCCGGTTCAGCCTATGAATGTTCAACGCCCGATCGCATCCGGCGGTTTTCGGACATTATCTTTGCAGCCGGCATTTCGGCACCCGTGCGCACGCCGCGGGGCCGCGACATCATGGCGGCCTGCGGCCAGTTAAAGAGCGCCGCGCAGAAAATGAGCCGTGCCGAGCTGGACCGGCTGGCAGAGGAAAAGCAGGCGGCACTGGGATAAGCGCGATGCGTCTGACCGACTGCCACAATGTCGATGATTTCCGCGACCTGGCCAAACGGCGACTGCCATGGCCGGTGTTCGATTATATCGACGGAGCCGGCGATGACGAGGTGACGCGGCGCCGCAATCGCGCGGCCTATGACGATTGCGACCTGGTCCCCCGCGTGCTGGCGGGCGTCGCCGATATCGACATGTCGGTCACCGTCATGGGCCGCCGCATGGCCATGCCGCTGTTCCTGTCCCCCACCGCATTGCAACGCCTGTTCCACTGGCAGGGGGAACGGGCTGTCGCGCGCGCAGCCGCAAAATACGGGGTCTATGCCGGCATCAGCAGCCTCGCCACCGTCAGCATAGAGGAAATCGGCGCACTGACGGCGGGACCAAAGCTGTTCCAGCTTTATGTCCACAAGGATGAAGGGTTGAACAGCGCGATGATCGGCGCGGCCCAGGCGTCCGGTTTCGACGCGCTGGCGCTGACCGTCGATACGATTGTCGGCGGCAACCGTGAACGCTGCTTGCGGTCCGGCTTTACCTCTCCGCCCCGCTTCACCGCGCGCAATATGCTCGGCTACGCGGCCAAGCCCGGCTGGGGCCTCAACTATATGCTGCGGGAGCGTTTCGCATTGCCCAACCTCGCCACCCATGTGGCGGAGGGGTCGAGCGTGCCCAAGTCGGTGGCCGATTATTTCACCACGATGCTCGACCAGTCGCTCGACTGGAAACGGGCGGAGGCGATCCGAAAACAATGGGACGGGCCATTTTGCCTCAAAGGCATCATGGCGGTGGAGGATGCGCGCCGCGCCGTCGACATTGGGGCCACTGCGATCATGGTGTCGAACCATGGCGGGCGGCAACTCGATGGATCGCGCAGCCCTTTTGATGCGCTGGCAGAAATCGTCGATGCGGTCGGCGACCGGGTGGAGGTGATTTGCGACGGCGGCATTACCCGCGGCACCCATGTGCTAAAGGCGCTGTCGGTCGGGGCCCGGGCCTGTTCCGGCGGGCGGCTCTATCTCTATGCGCTCGCAGCGGCGGGCGAGGCGGGCGTGGACCGCAGCCTCCACCTGCTGCAATCCGAGCTCGTGCGCGGCATGAAATTGATGGGCGCACGATCCATCGCCGACCTTGGTCGGTCCAATCTGCGCTGGCGGTGAGTGGCGGGGCGGGGGCGCAGCATTGCGCCCCCGCCCGCCGGATCAGAAGCGGACGCCGAGCGTGAACAGCACGGTCGCGTCATACAGCGTATCGGCTGCCGGAATGCCGGTAAAGTCATCAAGGTCGGTGTCGATATAGCGGACGCCAAGCGTCAGGCCGCTGCCCAGCGCCCAGTCGGCACCCAGCGACCAGTCCCAATAGCTGCCGCCAAAGGCGAGCGAACCATCCGAATAGCCGAGGTGCGCATTGAGCGTGAAGGGCGTGTCCGGCACACCGATGCCAAGGTCGGTGTAAAGGTAGATATTGTCATCATTGCCAAGCGCCGACTGATCCCACGCATAGGCGGCGCCGACCTTTGCCGTCACCGGACCGATCGTGGTGCGTATCGACGCATAGGGTTCGAAATAATCGCTGTTGCCCGCGGCATTTTGGCCGTTGGGGTAATAATAATAGAGCACGCCGACATCGAGCGTGGTTCCCGGCGCGACCTCTGTCGCATAACCGGCATAAATATCGATTTCGGTGTGGCCAAAGACCGCGCTGTCCTCGAGGCTCGACGCCCACGTGCCGAGGTAGACGCCGCTCGAATGGCTGATATTGATGGTCCCCTGGACCGCCGGATCCTCTGCCGAGAAACTGACACCGCGGAACCGGTAATCGGTGACGATTGTGGCCCCGCCGGAAACGGTGATGTCGCCGGGCGGATCAGCATCCTGCGCATAAGCCGGTACGGCAACGGACAAGAGAGAGAGGGCCAAGAGGCCCTTGATGGACGTACGCATAACAAAATCCCCAGTGCGGTTGATTCGCGGTTACGTCCCACCTGCGCACGGCCAGCCCTCTGGTTTGGACGGGGCTTTGTCCGTGTCACCTCTGTTGTGCCCGCCTATGTTGCGATGCACAAGGAAAAAAAGGGCGGGCTGCGAGCAAGGCCGAAACTGTTGCACGATGACAACAGCCGCCTGTATAGCTCCGACGGAGCCCGCACCACCAATCCCACAGGCCATAATCATCATGTCGATCCGCCCCTGGCGCGATATCACCCGCCGCCAATCCCGCCAGATCATGGTGGGCAATGTCCCCGTCGGCGGCGACGCGCCGATTACCGTCCAGACGATGACCAATACGCCGACCGATGATGTGCGGGCGACGATTGACCAAATCCGCCGGTGCGAGGAAGCGGGGGCCGACATCATCCGCGTGTCGTGCCCCGATGAGGCGGCCACCGCCGGATTTCGACAGATTGCGCGGGCGGCACAGGTGCCGTTGGTTGCCGACATCCATTTCCACTATAAGCGCGCGCTGGAGGCCGCCGACGCCGGCGCCGCCTGTCTGCGCATCAACCCCGGCAATATCGGCAGCGCGGAGCGCGTGGCGGAGGTGGTGCGCGCTGCCAAGGCCAATGGCTGCGCCATCCGCATCGGCGTTAATGCCGGCAGCCTCGAAAAAGATCTGCTCGAA
>CAZAWL010000217.1:0-3931 GCA_964488705.1 uncultured Sphingopyxis sp. | reverse complement strand
CCGCCGCCACCAGCGCCAGCCCCCGTCATTGTCTCCGCTCCGGTGGTGCAGCCCCTTCCGGCTGCGGCGCCGACGCCCGCCCCCACAGCCGCGCCAGTCGCGACGCCGAGCCCCACGCCGGCCGCCGCGCCGATTGTTGTGGCCGCCAACACAGCGCCGCCCGTGCTGCCGCCGACGGTCGTGACACGCACACCGGCTCCCGCCCCGGCACCCGCACCGTCGACGGCGCCATCGCCAGCGCTGGCAACGCCAACGCCGACCCCTGCGCCGCCTGCTGCTGCGCCTGTGGCGGTGGCGAGCGCGGCACCGCCATCACCATCAGCCTATGGCCCGGTCGACTTGCCGCCCTCGGGCGTGAGTGTGGAGCGGCCCGCTGCGTCGCGCCCGCCCGTGCTGGCCAATGTCGCGGTGGCACCGTCGAGCATAGCCCCAACGCCGACGGGTGATCGTGGCACGTCGGGCGTCCCCGCCGCGTCGTCCGCGCCTTTGACCGCTGTCCCGCCAGCGTCTGTGCCGGCTGCGTCGCCCCCCGCCGCTGCGGCGTCGTCGACCGATGTGCGGCTGAGCGGCTGGTCGCTTGATGACATGATTGCCACCATAGAGGTGCCGGAGGCGGAGCGGCAGGCCAGTGCCGCCGGCCTCAGCCTCGACGAAGTGGCGGCCATTGCTGCCGATCAGCGTGCGCGGCAGGCGGAGGCGGCCGCTGCTGCGCGGCAGGAAGCGCGCCTGGAGGCGCAGCGCGAGGCAGAGGCGCGCCGTCGGGCAGAGGCGGATGCCGCCGCCCGGGCCGAAGCGGAACGGGTCCGGCGCCACCCGGCACGCATCTGGGTGCAGGTGGCGACGGGTGCGGATGTCTCTGCGCTCGGCTTTGATTGTCGTCGGCTGACGCGCCAATATGGCGCGAGCTTTGCCGGGCAAAACTGTTCCAGCGCGGTTTGGAACCGTACCCGGCGGCTGGTCGTCGGGCCGTTCCGCAACGCGGCCGCGGCGCGCAGCTGGCTTGCCACCTACAGCGCGGCTGGAGGCGACGGCTTTGTCTGGTCGAGTGACGCGGGCGAAGAAGTTACCCCCATCGGCCGGTCGCGCTGATCCGCATGGCGGCGACCTGTGGCCCGCTGGCGCATCTTGCCTGTGACCCCGCCGCGTCACGCGGGCGTCAGCACGCCGAATTGGCGACGCCGCAGCGCGGCCCGCGCGATGCCTTTCAGCGCGACCGTGACCGCATCATCCATTCGATTGCCTTTCGCCGGTTGCGGCACAAGACACAGGTGTTCATCGCGCCAGACGGGGACCATTATCGCGTCCGACTGACTCACAGTCTGGAAGTCGCGCAGATTGGTCGGGCGATGGCGCGCGCGCTTGGCCTTAATGAAGATTTGACGGAGGCGCTGTGCCTCGCGCACGACATCGGCCACCCGCCTTTCGGCCATGCGGGGGAGGATGCGTTGCAGGCTTGCCTCGCGCCCTATGGCGGCTTTGACCATAACGCCCATACGCTTCGTACGCTGACGCTGCTGGAATCGCCCTATCCGCGCTTTGCCGGGCTCAACCTCAGCTGGGAAGCGCTTGAAGGACTCGCCAAGCATAATGGGCCGGTTCCCCAACCAACATGGGCGATGCAGGCGGTCGATGGAGCCTTTCCGCTCGACCTGACTGGCTTTGCCTCTCTGGAGGCGCAGGTTGCCGCGCTGGCGGACGATATTGCCTATGACAATCACGACATAGATGATGGGCTGCGGGCTGGGCTCCTGTCCCTTGACCAATTGATGGAAGAACCCTTTGTGCGCGGTGTCTGGCAGGATGTGGCGGCCCGTTTTTCGGACGTCCCGCGCGACCTGTTGCTGCGGGAGCTTGTACGCACGCAAATCGGCATCATGGTCAATGACGTGATTGGCGCAACCATCGCTGCTGCCAAAGACGCGGGCGTCGCGTCGGTTGACGATGTGCGGGCACATGGCCGCGCGCTCGGCTGTTTCTCTGCCGAAATGGCCGGTGCCGAACGTGCCCTCAAACGATTCATGTATGCACAGCTTTACCACCATGAAAGCCAGCTTTCGGCAGCGGAAGCCGCGCGACATGTCGTCACCAGCCTGTTCGTCGCCTATGAAGGTGACCCGGCGGCGATGGGGCTGGGCTGGCATGGGTCGATGCCCGACGACGCCCGTTCGCGTGCACGCCACATCGCCGACTTTATTGCCGGTATGACCGACCGATTTGCAATTAATCGCTTTGCTGATCTATTTGGTAGCGATGCAGTGCCCGAGCAGCTTGCATAACTGTCGCTACGAAACCCGGATTGGGCGCGGCAGCAACCTTTGGACGAAGGGGAGGCAACACCATGCATGCGCTTGTGCCGCCGTCGACCAACGCGGGTTATGCAGGGTCAATCTGGTCGGCGCGCTTTCTCCTCCTCTGTGGGATGTTCTGGATCGGTCCCGGATTGATTCACAGTTTTCTGCCCGATGGCGGTGCCAACAGCATCGCCGGGCTCGACATCAGCCAAAATCCGACCATGGTTGCGGGCATGTTCGCATGGGCCGGCGCGACGCAGATTGCGCATGGTCTGGTCATTGTAGTTGTGAGTTGGCGGTACCGCACGTTGGTGCCGCTGTTCCTGTTGATCAGCCTTATTGAGCGCGCATTGCTGTCCTATTCGGGGTGGATCGCCCATGTCCCGGCGGGCGGTCACCATCCGCCTCAACATTATGGCAGCCTGATCCTGCTGCCGCTCATCGCCGTTGCGCTGGTCGGCGCGTTGCGCCCCGCTGGCGCCGCCTCCGCGCCGGCGTCTCCTCCTGACTGATACCTTGTCGCCGCCCGCCTTGCGTCATGGGTGCCTGACCCGCTTGGAGACTCGATAGTGATGGATATTCCCGTTTCCCCCGTCGTCATCGTCGGTGCGAGCGGCCTCGTCGGTATGAAGGTCGCCGGGTTGGTAGCCGGGCGCGGCGTCCGCGACACGCACTTGCTGGTCCGTCGCGACGTGCATGCACCAGCGGGCGCAACCGTTCACGTCGCCGACGCATCGGATTGGCCCGCCGCGCTGGACCGGATCAACCCCGCGATACTGGTTTGCTGTTTGGGAACGACCATCAGCCAGGCGGGGTCACAAGCGGCTTTTGAATCGATCGATTATCAATTGGTGGTTGACTTGGCGCGCACCGCGCGCGGACGTGGCGCGCGCCAGATGATTGTCATCTCTTCGGTGGGGGCGAGCGCGTCGAGCAGCAATTTCTACTTGCGGACGAAAGGACGGATGGAATCGGCCGTTGGCGCGCTGGCATTTGATCGATTCGATATTTTTCGGCCCGGATTGCTGCTGGGCGACCGCGCGGGACCAGCCAGGCTGGGTGAGCGGGTTGGGATGCTGATCGCACCCATAACCAATTTTTTGACGCCGCGTCGCTTCGACCGCTACCGCGCCATCGAATCAGGGGTCGTGGCAAAGTCAGTGGTGGCGGTGATTGGCGCTGGTTCTGACGGCCAGTTCATCCACCATAGTCGCGAAATGCACGCATTGGCCGCCCGCGGTAATTGACTTGGCTATGCGCCGCGTCCAAGGCTTTTCATCGTCGCTGACAGCGCGGGAGAGGGCAGGGGATTCGCAAGGGTCACTCGCCGCCGAAGGAGCAACCGCCCCGGAATCTCTCAGGCAAAAGGACCGCATCTTGTCGCTAGCGATACTCTGGAAAGCGTCGACCGTCCGCGGTCGGCCACCGAAGGTGTAAGCCAGGCCTCGTCTGGCGAAAGCTCTCAGGTTCCGTGACAGAGGGGGCAGGGTGAACGCCGTCGCCGGGCGTGCATCCTGCACATCTGCGCGATGGGAACCAGAGATGACCGACGCAATTTCAGCCGACAGCGACGACGATGTGATTGCGCCGGAAATCATGGCGCTGCCGCTCGACGCCTGGCACCGGGCACGCGGCGCGCG
>CAZAWL010000216.1:0-3967 GCA_964488705.1 uncultured Sphingopyxis sp. | reverse complement strand
GCAGGATGCGCAGATAGACCAGCGTCGGATAGACATAATCGGACAATTGCATGCAGCCGCCCTTCCCCTAATGACCGCGAAGTGGGCCAACCATAATTCGACAATTGACAAAAGACAAAATGTCCGGACAACTTTCACCCATAAGGCGGGCCTGCGGCGCGTCGATATCAGGGGAAGGGGCGCGCATGCAGAGCGCAACACGGTCAGAATTCACTTTGGGCTGGCGCGTGCTCATCGCCGCGCTGGTCGGCGTAGCCTGCGGCGCATCGCCCATCCCCTTTAACACCATCGGCTTCACCTTGGGACCGATCAATGCCGAAATGGGCTGGTCCTTTGCCCAGATCAGCGCAGGCGTGCTGATATTCGGTGTCACCGCATCGCTGCTGGCACCCGTCTTTGGCTGGCTCGCAGACCGTTATGGCGTCCGGGTCGTCGCCATCGCCTCGCTGGCGGCGTTCGGCATCAGCCTCGCCGCCTTCGCCCTCACCCCGGCGCTGCTATTCGGCTATTATCTGCTGTGGTTTCTGGTCGGCATTGTCGGCATCGGATCGACACCGGTGACGTGGAGCCGGGCCATCAACCTGTGGTTTTTCCGCAATCGCGGTCTGGCGCTGGGCATGATGCTGGTCGGCACCAGCCTGTCGGCGCTGGTGGTTCCGCGCGTCGCGGTGTGGGCCATTGCCGAACATGGCTGGCGCATGATGTATGTCATTGTCGCGGGCTTTCCGCTGCTCCTCGCGCTGCCGATAGCGCTGCTGTGGTTCCGCGAACCGCGGCCGGAGGAACAGCCGCCGGAGATCCGCGAGGGCGGCGAATTAACAGGCGTGACGCTCGGCGCAGCGCTCACCGACCGGCGGTTCTGGACGATATGGCTGTCGATCGCGCTAGTCGCCCTCGCTTATGGCGGCGCGCACATCCACATGCCCGAGATCATCAAGCTGCACGGCATGACCGCCGCCGACGGCGCGAGCATCATGGGTATGATCGGCATCAGCCTGATGGCCGGCCGCATCATCACCGGCTTTTTGCTCGACCGGTTCTGGGCGCCGGCGGTGTGCCTGCCCATACTCTTGATTCCAGCGCTCGCCTGTTACTGGCTGATGGGAACCGCCAGCGACACCGCCATCATCTATCTGGCCGCATTCATGCTCGGCTTTGCGGCAGGGGCGGAAAGCGACCTCATCGCCTATCTGGCGGGCCGCTATTTCGGCATGCGTCATTATGGCCGGATTTACGGCATGCTCTACATGCCGTTCGGCATCGCGTCCGCCACGTCGCCGGTTGTCTATGGCTATGTTCGTGATACCACCGGCAATTATGACCAAGCGCTGCAAATCGCCATGTTGCTGTTCGCCGTCGGTGCGATTTTGCTCATCACCCTGGGCCGCTACCCCAGCTTTGCCGCATCCGATGCGACGTCCGCGCCGTGATGTCGGCCAGAGCGGGTCATCGCTATGACTGAAGCGCCTGCGCCCTATGCGGCGGTTGCGATGCAGCTGACCGCACGGTCGGTCGACCATCAACCCGACCGGGCTGGTGTGATGGCGCAGATCAAAGAGCATATTGGCGCGGTCGAAGCGGCGACCCGCGCCGCCAGCATTTTCATCGAACAATATGCCGGCCTGCCGGTGCGGCTCGTGGTGCTGCCCGAATATCTGTTGACCAGCTATCCCGGCCGGATCGGCATCGCCGCCTTTGCCGACAAGGCGGGCATCGACCCTGACGGCGCGGAATATGCCGAGCTGGGCGCGAGCGCACAGCGCCTGAACATGCACATCGCCGGCAATGCCTATGAACGCGACGCACATTTTCCCGACCTCTATTTTCAGACCAGCTTTGTCGTCGCGCCTTCGGGCGATGTGGTCCTGCGCTATCGTCGGCTGCTGTCGATGTTTGCGCCCAGCCCGCATGATGTGTGGGACCGCTATCTCGACATCTATGGCGCAGAGGCGGTTTTCCCGGTTGCCGACACGGCGATAGGCCGCATCGCGGCGATCGCGTCAGAAGAAATCCTCTACCCCGAAATTGCCCGCGCGCATGCATTGCGCGGGGCGGAACTATTCGTCCACTCCAGCTCAGAAATCGGGTCACCGCTCGCCACGCACAAGGATATGGCCAAACGCGCCCGCGCCTTTGAAAACCTCGCCTATGTCGTGTCAGCCAATACGGCGGGGATCAGCGGCACCGCCATGCCGCTCGCCTCTGCCGACGGCAATTCGCAATTGGTCGATTATCGCGGACGGGTGCTCGCGCAATCCGGCGCGGGTGAGACCTTTACCGCCTTTGGCGAGGTGGACATTGCCGGGCTTCGCCGGGCGCGCCGCACCCCGGGCATGACCAATTATCTGGCGCGACAGCGGCCGGACCTCGCCGTCGCGGGCTATGCTGCCGGCACCGGGCATCGCCCCAATGGCCTCGACCAGGACAGTGCAGGCGCGCCGGTCGACCGTGACTTTTTTTTGCGCGCCCAGGCCGATGTGATTGCCCGGCTCGACAAGGCGGGGCTGATCTAGAGTGATTTCGAGTGAGGTGGAAACACCGAACGGCTCGGAAATCACGGAAAACAAAGGACTCTGGACCGCGATTTCGATTCAATCAAAATCGAGCGCCGACCTAAGGTGCGCCGCCCGCCACCTGTTCGATGCCCGTGGCGTCAAAGTCGGCACGATAGCCATTATCGCCCACCCGCCCCGCCATATCGTCGCGCACCGGCGCCTCGGGATAGATGGTGACGAGATAATCGCCGGCCGAAGGGTTGAGCCGCAGCGGCCTGATCTGTTCCTGATAAACGCGGCTGTTCCAAAATGCCTGCGCATTGGCGAGGCAGGGAAAGCGCACAATCAGCGTCGTGTAACCGGCCGGCGGCTCCCCTTCAAAGGTCGCGAGCGGGCGCGGCACATTGATATAATAGCCGCCCAGCTGTTGATAAAGGCCGCTGCGCGCAATCGCTTCGGCATAGGCGATCATGCGGGCGCGGTCATGCGTGGGCCCGGCGACGACCATCAGCACCGGCTCGTCACACAGATTGTCGCTCGGCGCGGCAACCGCGCTCGGTGGCAGCGGCAGCGTCGGCGTTGGCGCAGGCGTTGGCGGGGGCGTCGGCAGGGGAGACCCGGCCTGCATGGCCAGCATCAGGCCCATCATCACTGTCATCGGCTCATCCTCCTCGCTCCGCATAGGCTGAAATCGTCGCAGCCTCGCCATGCTGAATCAACAGCGCCTGCTTGCGGAAAAACCGCAGAAGCCCGCTCGCGCCCATCCGCGAAGCGCCGATGCCCGATGCGCCGAAACTCGACTTTTCCGCTTCCCAGACCATCGCGGTCAGCGACCCGTCGTTGATCGACACCGCCCCGGCATGCAGCCGCGCCGCGACCAGCTCCGCCTCTGCGCTGGTTGACGCGACCACCGCGGCCGACAGCCCGTAGATGCCGTCATTGGCCAGCGCCACGGCCTCATCAACGCTGTCGAATGCCATCACCGGGATGACCGGCCCAAAGGTTTCCTCCCGCATGATCGACATGTCGGCGGTGACATCGGAAAGGACGGTGGGTCTCAGGTACAGGCCGCCGCCCAGTTCCTCCACCCGGCCACCGCACAATATGGTCGCGCCATCGGCCACCGCTGCATCGATCTGTTGCTGTACGATCTGCGCCTGCCGGGCAAAGATGAAGGGGCCGATATGGCCGTTGCGCAGCTCGGGGTAGTTGATATCCACCGCCCGAGCGGCTTGCACCAGCGCGGACAAAAATGGCTGGGCTATTGAACGGGCGACATAGACACGTTCGATCGACTGACAGGCCTGGCCGGTATTGACGATGGAGGCGCGCAACGCCGTCGCCGCCGCACGCGCGGGATCGGCGCTCGGCAGGACGATCATCGGGTCCTTTCCGCCAAGCTCCAAACTGGCGGGAATGAAAGCTTCTGCGGCGGCCGCACCAACCCGTCGCCCGGTGGCGACCGACCCGGT
>CAZAWL010000215.1:0-3975 GCA_964488705.1 uncultured Sphingopyxis sp. | reverse complement strand
CCCAGCGCGCTGCCATCGCCGCGCCGAATCGCATTGCGCTCGCCGACGGCACGACGGTCAGCGCGCAGCACATTCTGATCGCGACCGGTGCGCGCCCCTCCATCCCCGATATTCCCGGGGCCGGGCTGGGCATAACCTCGAATGAAGTGTTCGGGCTCGACGCACTGCCGCGTCGCGCGGTCATCGCGGGGGCCGGCTATATCGCCAACGAATTTGCCGGCATTTTCAACGAGCTTGGCGTCGACGTGTCGCTCGTCACACGTGGTGACCGCATGTTGCGAGGCTATGACGACGAAATTGTCGATCGTCTGGTCGATATTTCGCGCCACAAGGGCATCGATATCCGGTTCAACTTCCCGTTTTTGGGCATTGAACGGGCGGCGGACGGCAGCCTGATCGTCGATGGCGGCGCGAGCGGCATGATTGCAACGGACCTTGTCCTGTTCGCCATCGGTCGCGTACCTAATTCAGATGGGCTGGGGCTGGACGCTGCGGGGGTTGCGGTCGATGCCGGCGGGGCGATCAGCGTCGATGACCGCGCGCAAACCTCGGTGCCGGGTATCTACGCGGTCGGCGACGTTACCGGCCGCGTACAGTTGACGCCCGTCGCCATTCGTGAAGGACATGCGCTCGCCGACCGGTTGTTCGGTGGCGACGATCGCCCGATCAACTATGACGCCATCCCGACCGCCGTATTTGCCAACCCGCCGCTGGCCGGGGTCGGTCTGACCGAGGCGGAGGCAAAGGCGCGCTATGCCAATGTGCGCGCCTATCGATCCGACTTTAGGGCGATGAAAAATGTTTTGGCCGGCCGCGACGAACGCGCGCTGTACAAAATGATCGTCGACGCGGACACCGACAAGGTATTGGGTTTGCACATCATCGGGCCGGAGAGCGGCGAAATCCTGCAAGCGGCGGCCATCGCGGTAAAGGCCGGACTGACCAAGGCCGATTTCGACGACACCGTGGCATTGCACCCCAGCATGGCGGAGGAGCTGGTGCTGTTGAAGTAACCCGTTGCGTTTTGCAACCTAGGGATTAGTCTCCGCCGCAACTGGCGGAGGGATTGGTCATGCAGCTGCAGGGTAAGATGGCGTTGGTCACCGGCGGCACCGACGGTATCGGTGCGCAACTGATACGGCAGCTACGGGGCCTGGGCGTCACGGTCATCACCCAGGGGCGCAATGCAGAGCGCGTGGCGGCGACAAGGGCCGACGGTTTTGAGGTCGTTGAAGCCGATTTGTCGTCCCGGTCGGGCGTGGATGCCGTCATCGCAGCGGTGGCCGGGCGCGCAATAGACATCCTCGTCAACAATGCCGGGGCTGGCGTCGATCATGATTTCCGCGAGCCCGGCCTTCCTGATGTGGCTGGGGCGGATGCTGCGCTGTTTCTCAACCTCAACGCGCCCATTCACCTCATCACCGCGTTGATGCCGACGCTAAGGTCGCGGCCCGAAGCAATGATCGTCAATGTGACGTCCGGCCTCGCGATCGCGCCGCGTGCTGGTGGCCCTGTTTATTGTGCATCAAAGGCGGCGTTGCGAAGCTATACACAGGCGTTGCGGGCACAGCTGGCCGATACTGCCATCCATGTGCTGGAGGCGTTGCCGCCGGTGGTGGAGACAAAGCTGACGGCGGGACGGGCCAGCAAGAAAATGTCGGCAGAGGCGTGCGCCGTACAGATTGTGACGGCGATGCAGCGTGGCGCCGACGAGGCGAATGTCGGCATGGTCAAGCTGTTGCAACTCGTACACAGCATGTCCCCTGCGCTTGCGCGCAGGATCATGCTTCGTTTCTGATTGAGGGAGGATGGACATTATGGCGGGCAAGGTATTTGTGTCCGGTGGTTCGGGCTATATCGCCGGGTTTATCATTCGCCAGCTGGTGGCCGAAGGGTGGACTGTCCACACCAGCATCC
This sequence comes from uncultured Sphingopyxis sp., assembly GCA_964488705.1. Classification (GTDB taxonomy): domain Bacteria; phylum Pseudomonadota; class Alphaproteobacteria; order Sphingomonadales; family Sphingomonadaceae; genus Sphingopyxis. The sequence goes on along the minus strand of CAZAWL010000215.1, from coordinate 2,058 downwards.
GCAACCTCGCCAAAGAATCCGCCGTGCGTGCGACGCTCGGCGTCGACGACAGCAAGCTCCGTTTTTTCGCAGCCGACCTGATGTCGGATGATGGCTGGGCAGAGGCCATGACGGGGTGCACCCATGTTTGCCACGTCGCCTCGCCATTGCCGTCAAACGCGCCAACCAGTGCCGATGACCTGATCATCCCCGCCCGCGAGGGTGCGCTGCGGGCGCTGCGCTTTGTCAAGGCCGCGGGCATCAAACGTGTCGTCATGACGTCATCGGTGGCGGCCATCGCCTATGGCCATGGGCGCGAGAAACAGCATTTTACCGAAGCAGACTGGACCAATATCAACAGTCCCGACTCCTATGCCTATGTCCAGTCCAAGACAGTCGCAGAGCGTGCTGCGCGCGATTGGGTGGCTGCCGAAGGCGGCGATATGGAATTTGTTACGGTCAATCCGTCGCTCGTATTGGGTCCGCTGACGTCCGACGATTTTTCGACTTCGCTAGAGGCGATCAAGAAACTGCTCGAAGGGTCGCTCCCCGGCCTGCCCAATTTCGGGTTTTCGGTCGTCGACGTCCGCGAGGTGGCCGACCTGCATGTCAAATGCTTGACCGCGCCGGGTATGGCGAACGAACGATTTATCGCCGCCGGTCCGTTCTTGATGATGGCCGATGTGGCGCGTGTCCTGCGCGAAGGGCTGGGGCAGCAGGCGCGCAAGGTTCCCAAGCGCCGCCTGCCCGACTTTCTGGTGCGTCTGTCTGCGCTGTTCGACCCGGTCGTGCGTCAGATCGTCGGCGAACTGGGCAATGTCCGCGACACGAGCGCCGCCCACGCCAAGGCGGTGTTCGGGTGGGAAACGCGGGCAGTTGAGGAAACAATTTTGGACACGGCGCGCGACATGATCCGGCTGGGGATTGTCAAAGTCGGCTAGCGGACGCTTGCCACTGCCCCCTATTTGTGCATGACAATTGCGATACGGGAGGGGCCCATCCGGGTGGATGGGCGCGTGCCTTCAACATGGGAAAGCGCGGGCATGTCAGCAAATATCGAGCAAATGAAGGCGCGTCGCGCGGCTGCAAAGATTGGTGGCGGCGAACGCCGGATCGCCGCGCAACATGCCAAGGGCCGGTTGACCGCGCGCGAGCGGCTCGACGTGCTGCTCGATGAAGGTTCGTTCGAAGAACTCGACCTTTATGTCGAACATAATTGCACCGATTTCGGCATGGAGGAGACCAAGATTCCGGGCGACGGCGTGGTCACCGGTTCCGGCACGATCAACGGCCGCCTGGTCTATGTCTTCAGTCAGGATTTTACAGTTTTCGGCGGTTCGCTGTCGGAGGCGCATGCCAAGAAAATCTGCAAGGTCATGGACAATGCGATGAAGGTTGGCGCGCCAGTCATCGGCATCAACGACAGCGGTGGCGCCCGCATCCAGGAAGGGGTGGCCTCGCTCGGCGGTTACGCCGAAGTGTTCCAGCGCAACGTGCTCGCTTCGGGCGTCGTGCCGCAGATCAGCCTCGTCATGGGTCCGTGCGCGGGCGGCGCGGTCTATTCGCCGGCGATGACCGACTTCATCTTCATGGTGAAGGATTCGAGCTATATGTTCGTCACCGGCCCCGACGTCGTAAAGACGGTCACGAACGAGGTGGTGACGCAGGAGGAGCTGGGCGGAGCCGTCACCCATACGGCCAAATCGGGTGTCGCCGATGTGGCCTTTGACAATGATATCGAGGCGCTGCTCGCGACCCGCGATTTCTTTGACTTTTTGCCGGAAAACAACCGCATGGGCGTGCCCGAACGGCCGACCAGCGACCCGTGGGACCGGATCGAGGACAGCCTCGACACCATCATACCGCCCAATGCGAACCAGCCCTATGACATGCATGAGGTGATCCGAAAGTCGCTCGACGAGGGCGATTTTTTCGAAATCCAGCCGACGCATGCGGGCAATGTCATCACGGGTTTTGGCCGGGTCGAAGGGCGCACCGTGGGTGTGGTCGCGAACCAGCCGATGGTGCTCGCCGGCGTGCTCGACATCAATAGCAGCCGCAAGGCGGCGCGGTTCGTGC
>CAZAWL010000214.1:0-3985 GCA_964488705.1 uncultured Sphingopyxis sp. | reverse complement strand
GTGCGAGAGCTGACGAAATTGCACGAAGACGCACAGACCGGTTCTCTCAGCACGCTGGCCACGCACTATACCACCCCGCCAAAGGGCGAGATCGTGGTTGTTGTCGCACCCCCCGTCCCGGCCCTGCCCCAAGCGGCCGACCCGGCGGAGGTTCGCGCCGCCCTGCGACTGGCCATGCGCGATGCCCCCGCGTCCCGCGCCGCGCGCGACATTGCCAAACAATTCGGAATCGCCCGTGACGAGGCCTATGCCATTGCCGTCAGCCTGTCGGCCGAGGCGTGAACAGCCAGCGTGAAGCCGCCGAACAACGGGGGCGCCGCGCCGAAACCATCGCCGCCTGGTATCTGCGGCTAAAGGGTTGGCGCATCGTTGCACGGCGGGCACGCGTGCGCGGCGGGGAGGTCGACATTATTGCCCGGCGCGGACGCACCCTCGCCTTTGTCGAGGTCAAGTGGCGGGCCAGTGCCGCCGCGCTCGCCGACAGCATCGACGAACGCCGCCTCAGGCGCGTCGCAGTCGCGGCAGATCAACTGCGCCACCGCTATGCCAAAGCCGACGATGATGTGCGCATCGACGTCATACTGCTTGCACCCGGGCGCTGGCCGCACCATCTGGTCAATGTGTGGATCGAATAGGGCCAGCGCCCTGGAAAGTGAAAACCGGCATGACGCTGCGCGTGGCGTTTCAGATGGACCCGATGGCGGGGCTCAATTTTTCAGGCGATTCCAGCTTTGCGCTGATGCTGGCGGCGCAGGCACGCGACTATCGCATCTGGCATTATGACGTGACCAGCCTGTCGCTCGACGAACAGGACCGGCTCAGCGCCGTGGCCCGCCCGGTGACGCAGGTACAGCGTGTGGCTGGCGCCGAGTTCACGCTGGGCGATCCGGGCCGGATTGACCTCGGCCGCGACGTCGACGTGGTGATGATGCGGCAAGACCCGCCCTTCCATGTCGGATACATCACCGCCACCCACATGCTGGAACGTATCGCCGCGGAAACGCTGGTCGTGAATAACCCGGTCAGCGTGCGCAATGCCCCCGAAAAGGTCATGGTGCTCGACTATCGGGCGTTCATGCCGCCGACGCTGATCACCCGCAGCACGGATGAAGTGCGCGCATTTCAGGCTACCCACGGCGCGGTCGTCGTCAAGCCGCTGCACGGCAATGGCGGCAAGGCGATATTCAAGATTGATGCCGACGGCGGCAATTTGGGTGCGTTGTTCGAGGTGTTCAACGCGACCTGGCCCGAACCGCACATGGTGCAGCCCTTCCTGCCCGAGGTGGCCAAGGGCGACAAACGCATCGTGCTCATCGACGGAGAGGTGGCGGGCGCCATCAACCGCCGTCCGGGCGCGGGGGAGTTTCGCAGCAACCTCGCCGTCGGGGGCAGTGCCGAAGCGACCGAGTTGACGTCGCGCGAGCGTGAAATCTGCGCGGCCATGGGCCCGCGTCTGCGTGAGCTGGGTCTGATCTTTGTCGGCATCGACGTGATCGGCGGCGAATGGCTGACTGAAATCAACGTCACCAGCCCGACCGGCATCGTCGCCATCGACCGATTCAATGGCACCGACACGCCCGCCCGGATTTGGGACGCAGTCGCGCGGCGCATAGCCGCAAGCTGACGAAGCGACAGCATGTCTGAATGGATCATCCGCGTCATCGCCGACGCCGGCTATTGGGGTATTTTTGCCCTGATGGCGCTGGAAAATATCTTTCCGCCCATCCCGTCGGAGTTGATCATGGGGCTGGGCGGCGTCGCCATGGCGCAGGACCACATGACATTCTGGCCGCTGCTGATTGCGGCGACGCTGGGTTCGACGCTGGGCAATTATGTCTGGTACATGGTCGGTCGGCGGCTTGGCTATTCGCGGCTGCGCCCGTTCATCGACCGGTGGGGGCGGTGGCTGACGCTTGACTGGCGCGACGTCGAGCGACTGGCAGGGATATTTCAGCGCCACGGTCACTGGATCGTCTTTGTCGTGCGCTTTTCGCCATTGCTGCGCACCATGATTTCGCTGCCCGCCGGGCTCAGTCACATGGGCCGCATCAAATTCCTGCTCTATACCTGCGCGGGGACCGCCGTCTGGAATGTCATCCTGATCGCAGGCGGATATTGGCTGGGTTTGCGCTTTGAGGAGCTCATCACTCGCGCCACCGGGCCGATTGTCATCGCGACCATCATCATCGCCACCACGGCCTATATATGGCGGGTCCTCACCTGGAAGCCGCGCGCCTAGACCATGATCGCCTTGCGACGGAGCCTGACTCGCGTCTTTGTGACAAGCGCATCGCGCTTCACAAGGTCTAACACCTCAAAGCCCGGTCAATGCGCACGCCAGTGGGCAAGGTCGCGGGCCAGCTGATCCAGCGCCTGCGCCTTGATCTGGCACACCCGCGCCCCGCCGACACCCAGCACCTGGCCAATCGCCTGCAACGACAGCTGGTCGACAAAAAACAGCTGCAGCACCAGTGCCTGACGATGCGGCAACCGGCCGATGGCCGCCGCCAGCTGGGCCGACGCCTGTGCCTTTATGATCAGCGTATCCACGGCATCTGCCGGGTCGGTAAAGCGCGAGTCACGTTCACAGGCCGACAGGTCGATCGACTGCAGCACCGGTGGCGACACCGCGCCCTTGCGCCGCAACCCGGCCAGCCGGCGCAGATGGTCGACCATCGCGCCGCGCACACGTGTCGCGGCATAGGCGACAAAGGGCGTGCCGCGGTCCTGCCACCGCGCTGCGGCCTCCATCAGCGCGACGAACCCGGCTTGTTGCAAATCTTCGATCGCGGATAATGACCGGAACCGGCGGTGGACGCTGCGCGCGATGCGGCCGACCATCGCCTGGTGCTGGAGGAAGAGCTGACTGGATTCGGGCTGTGACGGTGACATGCGATACTCCGGGTTGGGAGCTTCGCGTTGCAGACAGCGTGCCAGCCGCTGGCATGACTTATCCGTCTGATATATCAACGTTTTTCTGCGAACAGTCGAACCGCGGCGTCAGGAAATTGACGTCGGCTGTACCGACGGCGTCATCGCATTGACGCGGCGTCGGCCCCGCCAGCCGCGTTGGCCCCATCGGCAGGCAGGGCGGCGACAATCGCCTGTGCGATGCGCACCGTATCAATGGCATAAGTGCCCGCCGCCAGCGCGACGGCTATCGCCGACAGCCGTGCCCGATCCGTGTCGCGCCTGGTCCAGCCGGTAGCCGCATATCCTTGCGCGCTCCCATCGGTGCCGGGTCGTTGGGTCATGGCCGTTCTCCCTTTCTGCCGTGCATGGTGGCAGGCTATAGACGGCAGGACGCCGCGATTGTTGCGCCACCCCGCCGAATATTTTTGGGCGGGAACGGCCGTCACTCACCGTTTTTTTACGAAATAGGCGCATTGTCCGGCGCTATGAGCATGAATTGGCCACCGCCCGACCCGGCAAAAGCCGACACGGAGCGCGAAACGCGCGTTTCAAAGCTGCTGACGCTCGAAGTCAGCAACAGCTTTGGCGACCGGCAGAAAATTGTCGTGCGCAACCTGTCGCCGCACGGCATTGGCGCACGTTCCGACCTGGTGGTGATCGCTTGTGAACGGCTGACGCTGCACATGCCCAATGGCCAGGACATCGGCGCAACGGTTCGCTGGGTCGGCAAAGGCACCTTCGGCCTTGCGCTCGACGAACGGATCGAACCCGACATGCTCAAGCCGCAAGGCGTGGCCACTCCGGGCGGACTACAGCCGCGCGACGCGGAATTGGGCTTTCACCGGCTGCTGCACACGGGGTCTACCCAACGTGCCGGGTTCCAGCGGACCCATCGCGACGCCGTGCTGAACACCAGCAGCTGGATCGCGCCAGATTCCAAAGGTCGCCGCTAAAGCTGGCAAAGCAATGCGGCCCAGCGGCGCGGAGCGACCCCCAATTTTCAATTTCATAGCCTGATATATTACAAAGGGCCGCAGAGTTTCCCCTGCAGCCCCCTGTTTTACATGGAAAA
>CAZAWL010000213.1:0-3991 GCA_964488705.1 uncultured Sphingopyxis sp. | reverse complement strand
CAGCTGATCCTGCCAGACAACTGCCCCGCAAAGGGGACAAAGGCCGTGCCCGCCTGCCATCCGCGCCAGGCATCGCCCATCAGCGCCGCTTTTTTGGCATCCTGTCCCGCCGAACCACCCAGCGCTAGCAGCAATATCGCGCTGGACAGGATATGGTTTTCCGGGGTCGGCCACAGCGCCATGTGAACAATGGCCCACAGCGCAAAGCCCCACATCATCGGGTGGCGCGTGATCGCGAACACACCAGCGGGCGGACGCATCGCGGCCTGTGCCGCGCCCGGCGCCGGCAATGCCGGGTTGCCGATCAACGAACCGGCAAACAGCACCGACGCCAGCCACATGACCAGACTCGCCACCGCCCAGCCCGCATCACCGGGCACATAGGCCGGGTTGGTCGCCGGAACCTGGCCAAAAGCGTGAATCACCCAGCCAAAGCTACCCAGTGCCACGAGTGAATAGACACCCAGAAAACCCTGCGCACCGAGCCGCGCGACCAGCCATACCCTGAGCGGGTGCGACAGCAGGAAATGGCTGCCGACAAAGACCAAGCAGGCTATGACGAGTGCGGTCACGGGCGCGTTCCTCTATCCGCGGTCAGCGGTCATAGGCGTTGGGCAAATTCCCCTCGACAGGGATGAGGTATCGGTCACGCAGGCGCGTCTGGCGGCTGACCAGCGATTGCGCGACGCCGTCGATATAGATGGCCGTGGGCGCGCTCGACAGTTCCAGCGGGTCACCGTCCCAGATGACAACATCGCCGACCCGGCCGGGCCGCAGCGAGCCGACATCACCATCGACCCCCGCCGCCGCTGCCGGAGCAGAGCTGATCAGCGCAAAGGCCGCGTCCCATGTCACGCCCTGTGCGCCGGGGATGCGTTGGAGCGCGACCAGATTGCCCGCATATTGCCGCGCATAACCCAGCTTGTGCGTTTCATTGTCATCGACGAGGCCGATCGACACCTGCACGCCCGCCGCCTGCATCCGCCCGATATTGCTCTGCGTGGCGGCGAGCTGTTCGAAACTGTCGGGCAAGTCGTTCAGCGCCGACGCGATAACGGGAATGCGCGAAGCCGCGAGTTCCGACGCCACGGTCCACCCTTCGGTCACACCGACCAGCGTCGGACGGATTCCCGGAAATTCACGCATCAGATTGATGACGGACAGGATATCCGCTGCCCGTTCCACCTTGATGAACAGCCGGTCGCGGCCATCGAGCACCCGCAGCAACGCCTGTGCATCGACGCGGGTCAGCAAGGCTTCGCGGCTACGCCCGTCATAGGCCGCCGGGTTACGGGCATAATCCTGTGCCTCCATCAACATCGAACGGAACAGCAAAATGGCTGCCTGACGACTGCCGCCTGCGCGGCGCGCGCCGCTTTCCCCCAGCTCGACATATTGGAACACGCCCGCGCGCGTCACCATATTGTGGTCGCCGCCGAGGTCGACAAGCGCGCCGCGCCCGTTGAAAAGGCCGGCACTGGCACCGGGGTAAACCAGTGCGCGGGTGACACCGTTCAGGCGGTTGACCGCCACCGGTTCGCCCAGCGGATTGAGCGCAGGGGAAATGTCGATCGCCGCACCAAATACCGACGCGCGCGAATTGGCGTCATTGCTGCCGTCGACCGCATCGACTTCGACCAGGCCGACGCGGCTGAACCCGGCAACGAGGCCGGGCGTCACATAATTGCCGCCGGCATCGACGACAGTGACCCCGGCCGGGACCGCCACGCCGGCACCTGCCGCGGTGACGCGACCATTGCGGATGACAACGGTGCCACCGTCAACCGGCGCGCTGCCGTCACCCACAACCAGCCGTGCGTTGGTGATGGCCACGTCCTGCGCATTGGCGCGGACCCCGACAAATGCCCCGGCCAGTGCACAGCCAATGCCCGCAACCGCCCACCAGGACAGGCGACGTTTTTGTGATACCGCCCGGCTCATTTTGTGTCTCCTGCACCCGGCTGGCCCAACTCGAAATCGGTCACCGGACGCAGGCTGGGGTTGAACGCGTCATACATCAACGCGCCGTCGATCCACACCCGTTCGGGCCGCGAATAGACGCTGAACGGGTTACCGTTCCACAACACGACATCGGCCCGCTTACCGGCCTTGATGCTGCCGGTCGTCGCGTCGATGCCCAATGCGCGGGCCGGATTGATCGTCAGCCAGCGCATCGCGTCAGCCTCGCTGATATTGATGCCGGCGCGGCGTCCGGCGGCTAGCGCCTTTGCCGCTTCCTGATTGAGCCGCTGTATCTGATTGCCGTCGTCGCTGTGGACAATGGCACAGGCCCCGGCGTTGTGGACCATGGCAATATTTTCCGGAATGCCGTCATAGCTTTCCATCTTGAAGCCCCACCAGTCAGCCCACATCGCCGAACAGACATTGTTGTCCCGCAGCATGTCGGCGATTTTATAGCTTTCGACGGCGTGGTGGAACGTCGACACATGGTATCCGAATTCACGGCTCATATCGATGACAAGCGCCATTTCATCGGCGCGGTAACAGTGGTTCTGTACCAATATGTCGCCGTCGAGCACCCCGACCAGCGTTTCCATGGCGAGGTCGCGTGGCTGGCGTTCGCCGGCATCACGCTTGCGTCGATACTCCACAGCGCGGGCCCAGGTTTCGCGATTGACCGCAAAATTGCCCATGCGCGTCGACGGCATCCGGCCGCGGCCGCCATAAACGCGCTTGGGGTTTTCGCCGCACGCCATTTTCAGGCCATAGGGCGCGCCGGGAAACTTCATCGACTGGACGGTGCGCCCCGGCACATTGCGCAGAACGACGGAACGCCCGCCCATCAGATTAGCCGAGCCGGGCAGGATTTGCAGCGTCGTCACACCGCCATTGGCCAGCGCACGGGTAAAGCCCGGGTCCTGCGGCCAAACGCTGTGTTCGACCCATACTTCGGGCGTGGTCGGGTCGGTCGCCTCATTACCGTCGCTATGCGCATCGACGCCCGGCGACGGGTAGGCGCCCAGATGGCTGTGAATGTCGATGATGCCGGGCGTCACATATTTGCCCGTCGCATCGACGCGAATATAGCCGTCGGGCACCGGCGTACCGGCCTCGCCAATCGCCTCAATCTGTCCGTCGCGCATCAGCACCACGCCATTGGCGATCTGACCACCCTCGCCATCCAGCACCGTAGCGCCGATCAGCGCGGTCGGCACACCGGGATAGGCGCGGTAGGTCGACGGATAGGGGTTGGCGTCGAACGCCGGGGCGGGCGCAGGGTTACTGTTCGCGCTTGCCGGCCGGGCATTATTGCTCGCCGTGCCGCCCGCCGCACAGGATGTGAGTAATGCGCCCGCAAGGCATAAGCCCACAAGCGTCGGCAATTGTCGCACCATCGAAATGCCCTTCCCCTTGGTATAAACTAAAGAGCGGCGGAGCCGTCCCGCTCCGCCGCCCAGCAGTGTCAGCTCAATGTGCCGTTTCGGTGGCGGGTGCCGTGCCGTCATCATCCTTGAGTGTGTCGAGGTGCATCCAGCGCTTGACGATCGGCGACAGCAGAATGACGACAATGCCCACGCCAATGGCGATCCAGCCGATGTGGTCGTAAATGCCCAGCGTCGCGTCACGCGTCATCGTGCCGCCCTCACCGCCCGTGGCTTCCCCTATCTTGCCCGCGACAAAGTTGCCCACCGCGGTCATGTAGAACCAGGCGCCCATGATGAGTGAGGCGAGGTAAGTCGGCGCCAGCCGGTTCATTGCGCTCAAGCCTACCGGCGACAAACAAAGCTCGCCCGTCGTATGCAAAAGATAGATGATGAAGACGAACAGCACCGGAGTCAGCACGCCTGCGCCAACGCTGTTTGCACCCCACACGAACACAAGGAAACCCAGGCCCACTTGCATCAGCGCCAGACCAAACTTCGCCGGTGCTGACGGTTCCAGCCCGCGCTTGCCAAGAAGTTGCCATATCGCGGCAAAGACCGGCGCGAGCAGGATGATATAAATTGCATTGATCGACTGAAACAGCGAC
>CAZAWL010000212.1:0-4005 GCA_964488705.1 uncultured Sphingopyxis sp. | reverse complement strand
TGAAGCTGGCGGTCGAGGCGGGGCGCGATGCCTACCTCGCCGGGCGCATGGCGACGCGCAAATATGCCGACCCCAGCAGCCCGCTTGCCGGGCTGATTTAGTCAAGGGCGCAGCCCGCTTGCCGGGCTGATCTAGCCTATTCCCGCGGAGCCAAGGCCGGCACCACACGCGCGGCGTCGGCGGGACGGATGCCCGGCGGTGGTGCACCGGCGGCGCGTTCCTGGCCCGACGCGATGCGGATGGCGCGGCGAATGGCGGGCTTGACGCGCGGGTAAATGCCGCAGCGGCAAATGTTGGTGATCGCCGCCTCTATGTCCGCATCGGTCGGGTTGGCCGTTTTTTTGAGCAGCACGCTGATCGCCATGATCATGCCGGGTTCGCAAAAACCGCACTGCGTCACCTGTTCGATCGCCCATGCCTGTTGCACCGGGTGGCTGCGGTCGAGCGAAAGATGTTCGATGGTGGTGACGACGCGCCCTTCGCAATCGGCGATGCTGATCTGACAGGACCGGACGGCCTGGCCGTCGACATCGACGGTGCAGGCCCCGCAATCGCCGCTGGCGCAGCCATTTTTTGTGCCGGTCAGGTTAGCTGCTTCGCGCAGCGCGAACACTAACGGCGTGGCCGGGTCCATGCGAAACCGCACAGGGCGGCCATTGACGGTAAAGGCGGTCATGCCATTCTCTTTACCCCGGCGGCGATGCAACGCAACCGCGCCATCGTCGCCGTGATGCACGTCAAAGCTTGAATTTGCAGGGCAGGGTTGCTAGGGGCCCCACCAACGACGCGAAGGGATTCGCGGCGATCCATATTATATTGCCCGAAAATGGCGACGGCTTGTGCTGTTGCCGCGCCGGGCGGACGGTGCCGGTCCGGACGGATCGGTGCAGTAGATTGACGGATGGCCGGGCCATCCACCAGAAAGGATTAGTGGCGGTTTTATGCAGATTGTCGTTCGCGAAAATAATGTCGATCAGGCCCTTCGTGCGCTGAAGAAGAAGCTGCAGCGCGAGGGCGTGTATCGCGAAATGAAGCTGCGTCGCCATTATGAAAAGCCGAGCGAAAAGCGCGCCCGTGAACGTGCCGCCGCTGTTCGTCGCGCCCGCAAGATGGAGCGCAAGCGGCTGGAGCGTGACGGCGTCAAGTAAGCGCGCCCGACAGTTTCGCGGTCATCAGCGACAGCCAAGAGGGGCGGCCTGAACCATCAGCCGCCCCTTTTGCTTGCGTGGCTCGCCCGCGTGGCTATAGCCTTGCCGCACCACAGCCAATTTTGGGGGTTCATCATGTCGACAACCGCTGTTCCACTGCGCCCGGTCAGCAAGGGCGGCATCGCCATATTGTGGGCTGGGGTGCTCGCCTTGATGCTTGGCGCGGTTGCCTGGGCTTTGTTCATGTCCAATGCGCCCGGCATCCGGCTGGAAACGGTGACGGCCGGCACGGGTGCCTTTGCGACCGACAGCGATGTCGTGACCATCAAATATGAAGGGCGGCTCGCCGCAGACGGCACGGTATTCGACGCGGGCGATAACGCGCCGCTGCCCGTCGGCCAGATGATTCCCGGTTTTGCACAAGGGCTGAAGCGCATGCAGGTTGGCGGCAAATATGTCCTGCATATCCCCGCCGAACTGGCCTATGGCGCAGAGGGTGCCGGCCCCATCCCCGGCAATGCCGACCTGGTGTTCGATGTCGAGGTCAAGGATATCCGCAGCGAGGCGGAAATGCGCGCGATGATGCAGCAACAGCAGATGCTGCAACAGATGATGGAACAGCAAGGCGGCGGCGGTCAGCCACCCCAGCCCTGACGTCACCGGCGATCAGGACGGCGGTTTGACACGCCGCGCGATGCGCGCCTGTGCCGGGGCGCGGGCGGCCGACACGGCACTGGCCTGCCTGGCTGCGCCGCGTTCCGCATTTTTCTCCAGCGCGACTTTGATCGCCGCCACAATCGGGTCGGCGAGCGCCAGCCCCATGATTCCGAACAGCGCCCCGAACAGCAACTGCGCGCCGAGCACCAGTGCGGGCGCGAGGTCGACCGTGCGCTTTGCGACCATCGGTACGATGACATAGCCGTCGACCGTCTGGACGATGAAATAGACGGCGAGGGCATAGAGGCCGCCGTTCAGTCCCACCGAAAATCCGACCAGCACCATGATGACGCCGGACAGGATCGCGCCGACATTGGGGATGAATACCAGCAGGCCGGTGATGATGCCGAGCAGCGCGGCCATCGGGATACCGTAGGCGGCGAGCAACAGCCACGTTGCCACCCCTTCGACCAGCATGCCGAGCAGCCGCCCGGCCATCAGCCGCCGCATCGTCGCCCCGACGGCGGCGCTGACATTATAAAAATGGGCCCGCTGGTCGAGCGGCAGCAACCAGGCAAAGCCACGTTCGTACAGGCGCGGCTCCATCGCGATGAACAGCCCGAGCACGATGATCATCACGATGTTGGTGAGGCCGCCCAGCACCGAACCCAGCGCGGCCGTGACCTGACCGACCGAGCCGGCGGCATAGCGCAACGCCTGTTCCGGGTCGAAGGCGAGGTCGGCAAAGCCATGGTTGCGCCCCCACGCCAACACATTGTCGATTTGTGTCAGCAGCACCTGCTGCAATTCTGCGGCCTGCCCTGCCAGCTGGCTGCCCGCGAAACTGAAAATCCACGCCAACAGCGCGATGATGCTGAGGAGGACGATGGCCAGCCGCCAGCCACGCCCGATCGGCAACGCCCGGCCGAGCAGGCGGGTGCCGCCATCCAGGATTGCGGCAAAGACCGCCCCGGCGATGATCAGCAATATGGGCTGCGCCAGCATCCACACCAATGCCACGGCTATCGCCATGCCGATCCATATGGCGGCCCGTTGCATTTCCTTGCGGACCAGCGGATCGCGCATTTCATTGGGGCCGGGTGTTTCACTCATGCGGTTTTTCCTTGGCCCGATGTGTCATGGCCGGGTTTAGCGGGTTTGTGGTTCGGCGGGTGGCGGCGCGACGCGTGACGGGCGCAAATTGGTGCCCGCGCGTCCACTGCGCATATGCTGGAACCAGCTGATCGGGTTATACCAGGTGGCGTTGCCGTCCATCGAAAAGGTCATGAACTCCGCCCGGCCGCCAATATGTTCGAGCGGAACGGCTCCGCCCACGCCCTGATAGTCGGGGGTTGAGGGAAAACGGCTGTCGCTGCTGTTGTCGCGGTTGTCGCCCATCACAAAGACATGGCCTGCGGGCACGCGATAGGGGCCGAATTCGTCGCCGATCAAACGGCCCGGAATGGGGGCCTGAACGCCGCTGTCCATCGTGTCATAATAAACGCCGTTGGGCAGCGTTTCGCGAATAATCTGGACCATGCAGCGGGCAGGGCCGTCGGCGGGCATATCGACCCGCCCGCCCTCACATTTGTTATTGGCGTCAAATGGCAGTTCACGTTCGGGCATCACTTCCGACCGCACCGGCCGGCCATTGAGGATCAGGCGGCCGCCCCGCACCTCTATTGTATCGCCGGGCAGGCCGATGACCCGCTTGATATAGTCGGTGCGGATGCCGTTGGGTTCGAGGATGACGATGTCGCCGCGTTCGGGGTAGCGGGCAAACAGCCTGCCGGCAAAGGGCGGCAACAGCTGGAAACTGACCGAGGTGAATGACCAGCCATAGGGATATTTGCTGACCACCAGCCGGTCACCCTCCAGCAGTCCCGGCATCATCGATGCCGACGGAATGTAAAAGGGTTTGGCGATAAAGCTGTGGATGCCAAGTACGATGAGCAGCAGGATGGCAAGGTTGCGCAGTTCGGCCAGCCAGTTGGTCGGCTCCGCTTCGCTGCCGCCGACCGTCGCTGCCGTCTTCAAAATGGCCGACTTGGCCATGGCGTCGACCGCCGCCGCCGCCCGTGCGTCGGGTGAAGCCTCGGCTGGCGTGCCTTCGGCGGGAATATCGTTCACATGTATGCTCCGAATAGCTGAGGATTCGACGTGGTGTGTTATTACTCTATAACGCCCTGGCTTCCAAGAT
>CAZAWL010000211.1:0-4033 GCA_964488705.1 uncultured Sphingopyxis sp. | reverse complement strand
GCGTCGCGCAATTGCGCAACGCTCGCGGCATTGTCGCGCTTGGCGAGGCGGCGACCATCGGCGCCGGCCACCAGCCGATGATGCAGATAGGCCGGTACCGGCAGGTCGAGCAGCGCCTGCAACAGGCGATGGACGTCGGTGGCCGCACACAGGTCGCTGCCGCGCACGACATGGGTGATGCCCATCGCGCCATCATCGACGGTCGAGGCGAGGTGATAGGCAAAGGCACCGTCGCGCCGCGCCATCACAACATCGCCGTGGCGGCCCGGCTGCGCTGCATGCACTGCGCCGGTACCATCCTGCCACGACAATGGCCCTGTCCGCGCCACCGCAGCCGCCATGTCGATACGCCACGCGTGGGGGCGGCCGGTGGACAGCCAATCCGCAACCGCATGCCGGTCCAGCCGCCGGCATGTGCCGGGATAGATTGCCCCGTCAACGCCATGGGGCGCCTGCGCCGCACCGGCAATTTCAGCGGCGATGTCGGCCCGTGTGCAAAAGCAGGGGTAGAGCAAATCGGCGGCGTGCAGCCGGTCCAATGCAGCGGCATAAGACAGCAGCGCCTGCGACTGTAGCCAGGGCGCGCCATCGGGCACCAAACCGGCCCAGGCGAGGTCGACGTCGATCGCGCCATAATAGTCCGCCCTGACCCGGCCGACGTCGAGGTCGTCGATCCGCAAGTGAAAGACGCCGCGATGCCCGCGCGCGCAATCATGCGCCATCATCGCCGAATACAGATGCCCGAGGTGGAGCGGACCGGTCGGCGAAGGGGCAAAGCGGGTGGCGGGCATCAACACAGCGCCAAATTTGCAAAGTTTATGCGCAGCGGCGCTATTTTCGTAAACTTATCCGCCCCATCCCGCCCCTGACGCGGCGTGCCGGCGCGACCTGTTTGGGGTGGGGACATGCAACATCGCATCCGGCAGTCCTATCATGCCGCCCGCCAAGTAGGAAAATGCGAAATCGCTGCGCGGTGCCGATGCGGTTGCTGTCGCAGAACGCTCAGCCCGCGTGCACAGCCGATGGTGTTGCGGCGATGCCATAGCCACCAGATATTGATGCCGCCATCCACATCCCCCCTTGACGGCGGGAATCATCCTGCGCTGTAACAGCGATGTCACCCGCTGGAGGCATAGGCCGCGGGGCGACGAACGAAAAGGCAGAGCGAGGAGTATGTTCCACCCTGACCTGGCACGGCACCCGGAACAGTGTCCCGCGCTTGTGCTCAACGCCGACTATGCACCGCTCAGCTATTATCCGCTCAGCCTCTGGCCATGGCAGACGGCGGTAAAGGCGGTGTTCCTCGACCGTGTCGATATCATCGACACTTATGACCGCGAAATCCATTCGCCGACGCGCACGATGAAAATCCCCAGCGTATTGGCGCTGCGCCAATATGTCCGCCCGTCGGAATACCCCGCCTTTACGCGGTTCAACCTGTTCCTGCGCGACCGGTTCCAGTGCCAATATTGCGGATCGGCCAAGGACCTGACGTTCGACCATGTCATCCCGCGCCGTCTGGGCGGGCGCACCAGCTGGGAAAATGTCGCCACGGCCTGTTCGCCATGCAACCTCAAAAAAGGGGGGCGCACCCCGGCGCAGGCGCGGATGCGGCTGTTCGGGGCGCCCTATCGCCCGACCAACTGGCAATTGCAGGACCATGGCCGCAAATTTCCGCCCAATTACCTGCACGAAAGCTGGGTCGACTGGCTCTATTGGGACATCGAACTGCAACCCTGATCCCACCGGCGGCCGCGGGCCATTCGGCGCTTGCCCTTGCCCCTTATCCCCCTAAAACAGGCGCATGGGTGACGGCCTGTGGCATTTCTGGATCGACCGCGGCGGCACCTTTACCGACGTAGTGGCCAGGCGCCCCGATGGCGGGCTGGCGACGGCAAAGCTGCTGTCGGATGACCCGTCAAGGCGCGAGGATGCTGCGGTCGCGGCGATGCGCCAGATGACCGGCGTGACCACCGGGCCATTGCCCCCGGCGCATGTCCGCATGGGCACGACCGTGGCGACCAACGCGCTGCTGGAACGAAAAGGCGCGCCGACACTCCTTGCCATCACGCGCGGCTTTGCCGATGCCCTGACCATCGGGACACAGGACAGGCCCGACATATTTGCCCGCGCCATAAGATTGACGCCGCCGCCCTTTGCCCGCGTGGCAGAGATTGCAGAGCGCGTCGCCGCCGATGGGCGCATCCTGACGCCGCTCGACGACGGCGCCACCGTCTCTGCTCTCCGCGCGGCGCGGGCGGCGGGGATTGACGCCATCGCCATCGTCCTGATGCATGGCTGGCGTTGGCCGGAGCATGAGCAACGTGTCGCGGCCATAGCGCGCGATCTGGGGTTCACGCAGATCTGCGTCAGTCACGAAACCAGCCCGCTCATCAAACTGGTCGGACGCGGCGATACAACATTGGCCGACGCGACACTGACGCCGGTGCTGCACCGCTATATCGACAAATTCCGGTCGGACCTGGGACCGGACACCGCCCCGCTGTTCATGCAGTCGAGTGGCGGGCTGGCCGACCATAGCCGGTTTCGCGGCAAGGATGCGGTGCTGTCCGGCCCGGCCGGCGGTATCGTTGCGATGGCCCATCTGGCGCGCCAGACGGGGCACCGGTCGATCATCGGTTTCGATATGGGGGGCACGTCCACCGACGTCAGCCATTATGCCGGACAATATGAACGCGACAGCGAGACGATTGTGGCGGGAACACGCATCCGCGCCAACATGCTGCGCATCAATACCGTCGCGGCGGGCGGCGGCTCGATCATCCGCTGGGACGGGGTGCGGCTCCATGTCGGGCCGGAGAGTGCGGGCGCGGTGCCGGGGCCGGCGGCCTATCGCCGCGGCGGTCCACTGACCGTCACCGATTGCAACGTCCTGTGCGGCAAAATCCAGCCCGGCCATTTCCCCCGATTGTTCGGCCCCGGCGGCGACCAGCCCATCGACGCCGCGGGGGTCGCCGAACAATTTGCCAAACTGGCCGCCGACATCAGCGCGGATACGGGCCAGAGCCTGTCGCCGGAAAAACTGGCCGAAGGCTGTATCGCGATTGCCGTCGCCAATATGGCCAACGCCATCAAACGCATTTCCGTCGCGCGCGGCCACGATGTCACCGACGGCTATGCGCTCGCCTGTTTTGGCGGCGCGGCGGGCCAGCACGCCTGTCTCGTCGCCGATGCGCTGGGGATGAACGCCGTCATCATTCACCCGCTGGCGGGCGTCCTGTCCGCCTATGGCATGGGGCTGGCGCGCGAATCGGCGATCGCCGAAACGACACTCGGCACCGCGTTGGCAGCAACCGATGCGGTAGAGCGCATGGCGGCAACGGCAGCCGCCCTGACACAGCAGGCCTGCACGCAGATGGGGTTCGACGCGACACGGCGCGACGCGGGCCCACCGCCCGTGACCCAAACGCTGATCCATGTGCGCGAAGCGGGCAGCGAAAATTGTATCGAGCTGCCGCTCACCAGCATCGATGCGGCAACGCCGGACCATATCGCGGCACGATTTGCCACCGCGTTCAAGCGGCAGTTCGGCTATCACCCCAGCGGTGCGCTGGTCATCGACCGCATGTCGGTCGAAGCGTTGGGGGCGCCCCCCGCCGCATCGGCGACCCTCTCCGTTCGCGCTGCCGCCGCGCCGCTACAGCCGATGGACATGGCCCGCATCTTTACCGGCGGCGCATGGCATGACTGCCCCGTCTATGCCCGCGATGCCTTTGGTGCAGGGTCGGGTTGCGACGGGCCGGCGCTGATCATCGACCCATTGTCCACGACCATGGTCGAGCCCGGCTGGACCGCGCAGTGCGACGCCACCGGCGTGCTGCACCTGACGCGGCGAGGGGGCGATGATGCGCCGGACAGCGCCGGGGTCGATGACGCGGTCGACCCGGTGCGGCTCGAAATCTTCAACGCATTATTCATGGCGATTGCGGAGGAAATGGGCGGCGCGCTGCAACGATCCGCATCGTCGGTGAACATCCGCGAGCGGCTCGATTTTTCCTGCGCGCTGTTCGAT
>CAZAWL010000210.1:0-4055 GCA_964488705.1 uncultured Sphingopyxis sp. | reverse complement strand
GTGCAGAAGGGCACCGGCCGATATGACAGGACTCCGGCATCGTCACCATATTCGTCAAATGGGGGCAGGATTGCCGGCTGGAATCGCCCCGTTCGTTGCAACAGGTGGTCGATGAAGGGGTGCGGCGCGCCTATCTTCACCCCGAAAACAAGCTGCGGGCCTCGATCCTCGCCGACCCGGCATTCACCCGCGCCAACACGCGCGACAACACGCCTTCGGTGATGCATGTGGAGATGGTGCCCGGCGGCAAGGTGACGATCGACGTCGCGGCCAAGGGCGGCGGCAGCGAAAATAAGTCCAAGTTCAAGATGATGAACCCCAGCGATTCCATCGTCGACTGGGTGCTGGAAATGGTGCCGCAAATGGGCGCGGGCTGGTGCCCGCCTGGCATGCTCGGCATCGGCATTGGCGGCACGGCGGAAAAGGCGGTGATGCTCGCCAAGGAAAGCCTGATGGGTGCCATCGACATGGCGCAGCTCAAGGCTCGCGGCCCTGCCAACGACATGGAGG
This sequence comes from uncultured Sphingopyxis sp., assembly GCA_964488705.1. Classification (GTDB taxonomy): domain Bacteria; phylum Pseudomonadota; class Alphaproteobacteria; order Sphingomonadales; family Sphingomonadaceae; genus Sphingopyxis. The sequence goes on along the minus strand of CAZAWL010000210.1, from coordinate 3,545 downwards.
CGCTGCGCATCGAGATTTTCGACAAGGTCAATGCGCTGGGCATCGGCGCGCAGGGGCTGGGTGGGCTTTCGACCATCCTTGACGTCAAGATCATGGATTATCCGACGCATGCGGCGTCAAAGCCGGTGGCGATGATCCCCAATTGCGCGGCGACCCGCCACGCGCATTTCACGCTCGACGGGTCCGGCCCGGCTTTCCTCGAGCCGCCCAAGCTCGACGAATGGCCTGACGTCAACTGGACCCCCGACAAGGCAGCCAAGCGTGTCGACCTCGACACGTTGACGCCAGAGGTCGTGGCGGGGTGGAAAGCCGGTGACCGGCTGCTCCTCAACGGCAAGATGCTGACCGGGCGCGACGCCGCGCACAAACGCATTGCCGACATGCTCGCCAAGGGGGAGGAACTGCCCGTCAGTTTTGCGGGGCGGATGATCTATTATGTCGGTCCGGTCGACCCGGTGGGTGAGGAAATTGTCGGCCCGGCCGGCCCGACCACCGCGACGCGGATGGACAAGTTCATGGACATGATGCTCGAACAGGGCCTGCTCGGCTGCGTCGGCAAGGCGGAACGCGGGCCAGCGGCGACGCAGGCGATTGCCAAACATAAATCGGCCTACCTCATGGCGGTCGGCGGTGCGGCCTACCTCGTCGCACGTGCGATCAAGGGGTCAAAGGTGGTCGGTTTTGCCGACCTCGGCATGGAAGCGATCTACGAGTTCGAGGTCGCCGATTTCCCGGTGACTGTCGCGGTTGACTCGACTGGCGACAATGTCCACACCTCGGCCCCGATGCTGTGGAAAAAGAAGATCGCCGAAGAAGGCTTGTTACCGGCATGACCACGCCCAGTCGGCAGGAACTGGTGACCGGGGCCTTGGCCAGCCTCGTCTTTGTCGCGCTGGGCGGTGCGATGCTGTTGTTTGCGACGCTGCCGCCGTTCATGCGGATGGTGGCGTGGGCCGCGGTCGCGTTAGGCCTCGTCGGGCTGGCGGGCGCTGCCTTTCGGTTGACCGGGCGGACATTGGGGCCGAGTGCGGCGACGCTCGACAACTGGGCGGCGGAACGGGCGGCGCGGCGACCAAAGCGGCGGGCAAAGCAGCAGACGATGGCCCAGGTGCATCATAAAGGGCCGCTGCCGCAACTGGCGCCGGCCCGCAAAGGGGTCGTCAACCGCATCATCGCCGGATTGGCCGATCATGGCGTGCTCGGCCCCGACCGGCCCGACCCGTCGCTCGCCTATCCCGGTGTCGCCGACTTTGACGGCACGGTGACCACCGACATTGTTTTGGGCGCGCTGGCGGAGGCGGGATATTATTTCCCGGAGACCGATCCGGCCCGCTTTTTCGGCAATCTGTTCTTCCTCGATACAAAGGTCGAGCAGCACCCGGATTATCTGCGTCAACAGGTGGTGGACCTGGCGCGCATCGGCGGGCTCGATGTCGCCGACATCGTCATCGATGCGCCCTGGCCGCCGCAAGGGCGGACCATGCCGGTGACGGTCAGTATGCAGGCCAATGGTGCGCCGTTGACGATCAGCTATGTCGGGGACGTCAAATATCACAGCACGCACATCGCGGTCGCACTGGCGCGGGCCATTGATGCGGCGGCAACCGGCCGCCGGCTCGCCGCCATTGGCAGCGACCAGGGATATTATGTCACCGCCATCGCCGCCGACGCGCAGGGTCCGCTCAACGCCGCATTGAAGCGCACGGCGCGCCATGAGGATTATTGGGGCTGGGTCAGCGAATGGACCCCCTATGCGGCCGGCGACCAGCCCTAGTCGCTGCGCGCCGCCCGCGCCGCCAACATGCGCTCAAGCTGCGTCTGCACGTCCCATTCCTCATCGCCGTCATAACGCGGGGCGGATCGGGCATAGGCGGCGGCAATTTCCGCCTGCCGTTCCTCTATCCGCACCATGTTATAGGCGTGGCTGACGAGGTAATAGTCGCCCGCCTGCATCTGTTTAATGATGATCGCGGCAAAGGCGTCGGCATCCATCCCCATATGCCGCGACAGCGGCGTGGCGACCCAGCCGGGAATGATGACACCCGGCGTAATGGCCGCCAGCGCGGCGTCGTTGGCGATTTCGCGCCGCAGCACATCCATGAGCGCCAGAACCGCATGTTTGCTGGCAACATAGGCCCCGCCCCGCCCGGCCGGCAAAGCGTTGAACAGCGCATTTTCCGATGCCGTGGTGTAAATGGCGGCCGGCAGCCCATCGGCGCGAAACCGCCGCCCAAAAACCTGAATGCCATGCCACGCGCCCCAAAAATTGACGTCATACAGTCGCCGCGCCTCGGCCATGTCGGTGTCGAACACGCCGCCCGACGGCCCGCCGACCCCGGCATTATTGATGATGACGTCGGCGCGGCCATTTTCCGCCCAGGCGAAATCAGCCAGCGCCTCCACCGACGCGGGATCGGCAACGTCAGTCACGCAATATTTGGCGTCAATGCCGAGCGCGCGAAGCGCCCCTGCGGCTTCGTCGAGCACCTCCACCCGCGGTTCCGCCAGAATCACGCGCCCGCCGGCGGCGCCAATCTGTTTAGCCAACGCCAGACCGATGCCCGTCGCCCCGCCAGTAATGACCGCCGTTCTGCCCGCAAATTCCATGTCTGCCGCTCCCTTGGCATGTGTCACGCGGGAGCGTAACAGCCTATGCGGTTCCGGCAAGCGAGTTGCGATCATGGACTATAGCATCACCCCCATCGGCCATGTGGATGGTGGCCGCGCAGAGGCGATCGACGATGACTGGGGCGCGTCGCGCGCGACCATCCGGCTCGACCCGGCGCGCTTTGCCTCCGACGCGCTGTTCGGCCTCGACAGTTTCAGCCATGCCGACGTGATTTTCCTGTTCGACAAGGTGCCGATGGAGAAAATCGAAACCGGCGCGCGCCACCCGCGCGGCCGCACCGGCTGGCCGCGCATCGGTATTTTCGCGCAGCGTGGCAAGAACCGGCCGAACCGCATCGGCCTCACCACCTGTCGCATCATCGCGGTCGATGGCCTCGCTGTGACGGTGGAGGGGCTGGACGCGATCGACGGCACCCCAGTGCTCGACATCAAGCCCGTCATGGCGGAATTTTTGCCGCGCGGCGATGTGCGCCAGCCCGACTGGTCACACGAACTGATGAAGGGTTATTGGTGAGAGCTCGGGGTTCGCGCCCTGCCGACAGAGTAGGATGAGGGTTTATGTTGAAAGACCAAGAGGCCAAAACGCGGCGGCGGCGCGTCCTGACCCTGATCAATAGCGGTTTTGCGCTGCTCGGCTTGTATTTGGCGAGTGTCATCGCCGCACCGCAATTGCTCGCTTTTCCCTATCAGGCGCAAATCGGGGCGACCCGCATTTATGCCGAATCGCCGGTCGACATTGCGAAAGCACGCCAGATGTTGCGGCGGGCGGATGAGCGCCTTGCGACATCGCCGCTCCATGATGGCCCGGTGGGGACACGTATTTTCCTGACCGATGGCGGCTGGCGCTGGCGTGTGCTGGCGCTTTCGAACGGCAATTCGCTTGGCTTTACCCGCCCGGTTTCGGACATGGTCAGCGA
>CAZAWL010000209.1:0-4076 GCA_964488705.1 uncultured Sphingopyxis sp. | reverse complement strand
GCGCCCAGAGCGGTGCGCCCGGCGGCGGTGACTTCGGGGCAGATGGGCTGGAAACCGTCACGGCAGGGCTGGTCGCTGCGATATTGGCGGGTGTCCAGCAGCTGCATCGACAATAATTGCCCGTAACGCAGTTCGCGGTTGAGTGCGACCATGCCGCCGCGCGGCAATAATGCGCGGCGCACCGGCATATGCTCATACCAGGCCTGAAGCGCCGCCTGTTTGCGCAGCATGAATATTTCGGCCGGGGCGGCATTCGGGTTGGCGCCATCGCTCAGCGTCCAATTGTCGATGTCCGATACCCAGTTATTGTTGATCTCGTGATCGTCGAAGCTGGATAAAAAGACGTGCATCGCCCGCGCCGCCTGCAGGTCGATGTCCTGCAATTGTTGTGCATAGGCGATGCGATAATCGGCGACGTCGATGAGATTGCGATAGGCATGTTGGCGCACCGGTCGCGACGGCAACCCGCCGGTAAAGCGGTAATCCTGACGATATTCATAGATGAAGTCGCCATAATGATAGACGAAGGCGAGATTCTGCTCCGCAGCCAGATGGCGGTAGGCGCCAAAATATCCGTCCTCATAATTTTGGCAGCCGGCAACGCCAAAGCGCAGGGCCGCCGGGCTGGCACCCGGCGCGGGCAGGGTGCGGGCGCGTCCGTTGAGCGACCGTTCGCCCTCGACGATAAAACGGTAATGATAGGGGCGATCCGGCTCCAGCCCCGTCAGTTCGACATGGACGCTGTGACCGACTTCTGGACGGGCAATGGCGGTGGCGCTCTGGACGATCGTGCGAAAACTGCCGTCAGTCGCGACCTGCCATTCGACCTCGATCGGTGCGAGCGCCATGCCGCCGTGCGGCTCTAATGGCTGTGGTGCAATTTTGGTCCAGATGACGAACCCGTCGCTGGCAGGGTCGCCGGCCGCCACCCCCATGCCGAACGGATAGTCACGGAAGAGGGTCCGTGCGCGCACTATTGCCGGGGCGGCGAGCGCCGTTGCCCCGGTCGCGGCAATGAAGGATCGGCGGGAAAACATGGTGCGCGCTCCGCTGGTGACGAGTCGATACCGCGCAGCGATAGCCGAGGCGCCATGCCCCTGCCATGCCCATTATGCGAGTTCGGCCCGCGGCTGACCTTACGCCCGCGATCAGCTGTGGAGGAAGTGCATCACGTCGCCATCCTGCACGACATAAGCCTTCCCCTCGGCGCGCAATTTGCCGGCTTCGCGTGCACGCGCTTCGCCACCCAGCGTTACGAAATCGTCATAAGCCACTGTTTCCGCGCGGATAAAGCCTTTCTGGAAATCGCTGTGAATGACGCCCGCTGCTTCGGGAGCGGTCGCACCGCTCGCGACTGTCCATGCCCGCGCTTCCTTTGGCCCGACGGTGAAAAAGGTCAGCAGGTGCAACAGTTCATATCCGGCACGCACGACCCGGGCGAGGCCGGTTTCATGCAATCCCATCTCTTCGAGGAACAGCATGCGTTCGTCGCCGTCCATGCCGACCAGCTCACTTTCGATCGCGGCGGACACGATGACCGCTTGCGCCCCTTCGGCAGCAGCGCGTTCAAACACCCGGGCCGATTGCGCATTGCCATTGGCCGCGCTGTCTTCGTCGACATTGCAGACATACAGCACGGGTTTCGATGTCAGCAGCTGTGATTGCGCCAAAATCCTGGTCTGGTCGTCATCGCCCGGAACGGTGAGCCGCGCCGGCTTGCCTTCGCGCAGCAGATCCAGCGCCTGACCCAGCACCGCTGCTGCGGCCTTGGCTTCCTTGTCGCCCTGGGCTGCCTTTTTCTGGAAAGCGGGCACACGCTTTTCGAGCGACTCAAGGTCGGCGAGCAGCAACTCGGTCTCAACCGTTTCGGCGTCGGCAATCGGGTCGATGCGATTGTCGACATGCTGGATATCGTCATTTTCGAAACAGCGCAGGACGTGGACGATGGCATCCACTTCGCGGATGTTGCCGAGGAACTGGTTGCCGAGGCCTTCGCCCTGTGATGCACCGCGCACGAGGCCCGCAATGTCGACGAATGCGAGTTGCGTTTCGATGATTTTCTGGCTGCCCGCGATAGCCGCCAGTTTTTGCAGGCGCGGATCGGGTACCGCCACCTGCCCGACATTGGGTTCAATGGTGCAGAACGGGTAATTGGCCGCCTGAGCCGCCTGCGTCTCTGTCAGCGCGTTGAACAGCGTGGACTTGCCGACATTGGGCAGTCCGACGATACCGCATTTGAAACCCATGATAATCCTCTTTGCACCGGCGCTACGGCATTTTGCGGCCGATCCCTAGGCGGCTTGCCGCAGGCTGTCCATCCACCGATCGAGGGCGGCGGGGCTGGTCAACCGGATGACCTTTTGTTCGTGTCCCTTGAGCGCCGCCTCGGTCCGCGGCCCCGGCCCGAAACGCCACTGCATGACATAGAGCAAAAAGGCGAAGTCGAACCGCTCGGGGCAGCCTTCGGGCATGTCGGGGCGTGACCGGCCGCGATAGGTCCAGATGCGTTTGACAAGGCGGGTCAGGCACAGGCTGATCGCAAAATCGAGATAGACGACAGTATCGGCGCGGGCGAGGCGGGGAGCGAGCGTTCCGCCGTAATTGCCGTCGATCAGCCAACGGTCGGTAATCGTTATGGCGGCGAGCCGGTCACAAATTTCCGTCTTGCTGCTTTCGACCCAGCCCGGCTGCCAATTCAGCTGATCCATATGAAAGACGGGCAGGCCAAGCCGCTCGCCGAGTTGCCGCGCGAGTGTCGACTTACCGGAGCCGCACGGACCGATGATGAGAACGCGCTGCATGGTGCGTGTCAGCTGTAGTTGAAGCTGATGCTGATGCGGTCAGATTTGGCGCCGTTGGGCTCGACCTCGTGCCGCAGCCAACTCTCCCACAGGAGGATGGTGCCGGGCGCGGGCGCAATGGTGACAAAGGGCCGCAAATGTTCGGGCGCGTCGTCGGTTCGGGTCGGTGCGGCCATCATCATGGGCAGGCGCGGATCTTCAAAGCGCAGGCCGCCCGCTCCGCCGGGGACCGCCAGATAGATTGTGCCGCTGATGATGCTGTGCGGATGGATATGGCCGCTATGCGTCCCGCCGGGCTTGAGGATGTTGACCCACAGGCTGTCGAGACGCAGTTTGCGGCCAAGGTCAAAGGCGCAACTGGCGGCAAAGGCGGCGACATGCTTGTCCAGCAGGCGAACCAGCGCCGCGACGTCCGGGTCGCGCTTTGGCAGATCGTCCAAACTGGCATAGCTGGTATAGCCGCGATAGCCATGCGCCTTTGACCAGTGCCGCCCGGCCACATCATCAACCGACAATGTCCGCGCCATGTGCGCAAGCGCGCCCAGCAGAGCGGGGGTGTCGCACTGCCCCTGATAGACGGGGGTGGTGAACAGCGAGCGGATGGTCATGCCGTCAAATCCATCGCAACATCATTCATGAAACGCACATCCTCGCCAGCGGCCAGCCAGGCTGCGCGCCGCGCAATGGCGCCGAGCAGGTCCGCGAGTTGATCCATCTCTGCCTTGGCATAATTGCCCAGCACATAGCCCGTCACGCGGTCCTTGTGCCCCGGGTGACCGATGCCGATGCGCACCCGACGAAAATCGGGCCCAACATGGCTGATCATGGACCTGATGCCATTATGGCCGGCGGCGCCGCCGCCGACGCGCACCTTGACCTTCATCGGCGCAAGGTCGAGCTCATCATAAAAGGATGTGATGGCGCCCGCGTCGAGCTTGTAAAAATCCATTGCCGCGCGCACGCTCGCGCCGCTGTCGTTCATGAAGGTCTGCGGTTTGAGGAGGAGGATGCGCTCTGCGCCGATCCGTCCCTCGGCGATCAGCCCCTTATGCTTTTTCGTCCAGGGGGAAAAGCCGTGGGTGGCGGCGATGGCATCGACCGCCATGAAGCCGACATTGTGCCGGTGGAGCGCATAGCTCGCGCCCGGATTGCCAAGGCCCGCCCAGATCTGCATCGCGTCGGCCTAGCGGCAATGCGCCCCCGCCGCCAGAGGCAGCAGGGGCAGCAACAACTTATTCGGCGTCAGCGGCGACTTCACCGCCATCCTTGCTGGTG